>JBDUCM010000292.1:0-4420 GCA_040003455.1 bacterium | reverse complement strand
ATGCGCCCCACGCGGCGCCTCGCCGCCCGCACGTCCCGCGCGCCACCGCCCACGCACGGTCTCGCCCGCGCACCCCCGCCACGAACGTGGCAAGGAACAACGACGCTCCTACGGCACGGCCTTCGACGCACACCCCTTGCCGCTGCACGTGAGCGCGACGAACACCTCCGAACGAATGAGCCACTTCCCGCCGCGCTTCACCCACTGTGCTGAATAGCGGCCGGTAATCACCGGCGTCCCTTTCCCGCCAACGCGCGCCGTCCACGTCCCCGTCTCGAACGCGAGTGGCCACGCCGGACTCACGCTCACATCCGCGGTCGTGCGCGTGTATACCAGCGCCGTGTCACTCACGGGGGCGTGGTCGATGATCCCCTTGTACCCTTCGATCCCGCTCACGCCGGTGCCAAGTCCGCGCCGGATCGTCACGTCGTCGGTCCACCAGGTCGCGGTCAGCGCAACGTTGCCGGCCGCCATCGCCGCATTTTGCGCTCGTCGCGCTAAGCGGATGGCGGTCGCGTCGCCAGCAGACGCCGATTGCGCGCCCGAAGCGGCGGTGCACAGCAGCAACACCAGCAGTGCAATCATCGCCCGGGCATTCGTCGAAGCGCGCATCCGTGATCCTGTGCTTGGGTGCGGCCAATCTGGGAGGAACCGAAAGACGCACGCAAGGCGAGCGGCGCCAAACCATCAGGCAGCACGAGACCGCCGTATTCTGAAAAGCGCGTATCCACGCGTGGGCGTTACACGCGAGCCGGCCCTCATCTCCCTCCCACACCTCCGAGCGATAGATATGCAATTGCTCGTTGACTCATGGCGCGACGGTTGCACACCTTCCGTCGCCGCGTCATAGGTCACTGTCAGCCGCAGTGCAATCTGCCGGCGGTGTACGGGGCGTTCTGCTGGCCGTTGTCGTCGGTGGAATCCTTCGACCACCTACCATCCGTTCTGCCCACCGGGGCTGCACATGGAATCTGCTCGGCCGATGATCCGCCACCGACATCGCAGCATTCGCCCCTTCATGCTCGCCATGGTACTCGTGTTTGTGCCGAGTGGGTGCCGGCCGCATCAGGTAGGGCTCACCGACAGTGGCACCGGCTCGGTCACACGACGAGACTCGCTTCAACTGTCTGCGCGCACCATCATCTCTGGCGGACAAGCCGTCGTTCAGGTGTTCGCATTCAATGCGTCATCCCATGTCGTTCCGATAAAGTGGGGGGATTGCGCCGTGGATCTCGAACTTCGCGTATCAGCGTCTGGACAAGGGAAACCCGCATTCAGTTGGTACAAACGGAAAGCCACGTCGGCCGCTGGGGAAGAGGTGTGTGGACTCGTTCTGGGCGATTCGTGGCTCCAGCCGGGGCAGAAGTTCAGTCCGCCTGAGTACACGCTCACCATCCCGGTGCGTAGGTTGGGGGCCGACACGCTGGCCCGCGGGACCTACTATCTCACTGCACGTGTGAGGATGAGCGCAAACGACGTCGTAGGCATTGCTGTTCCGGCTGGTTCATTGGAGGTACGCTAACGCTCGGAGGGCGGGTCGACGCAGCGCGGCGTCCCATCAGTCGCACCAGCTCAGTGGGAGGCCGACGCAACGGAAACATGACTGCCGTTACGGATTGCCAAAGACGATGCGGTCGCAAACTAGCCAGAGGCGCGGTGTATCCAAGGCCGGCTATACTCCGCCGCGCCGTATAACACGCACGCCTGACCCCCCATCAACAGGGCGCGCACGTCGAACGTCTGCATCATAGAAAGGACTCGAAGGATCTGGATCGGGATCACTGGTGCCTCCAAGCGCGTGGTGCCACGCCGCCAAGCGAGTTGTCTCCACCCATCGCTCCCTCGGCGTCAGGCGCATCCAGCTCGCAGCCTCCTCACCGTACAGGTCGTCGAGCGTGACGCTCGGCCCAGGGGCCTCGATGCGAGTGGTCATGTATGGAGAATAACGCTCCACACGTTGCATGGCAGCGGTCGCACCGTGTTCCGTTCCCCGGCCGGGACCAGCACGGGCCCAACGCTCACCCCGGCCGCAGTGTCACACTTGCATCAGCCGGTCTGGCCAGCCGCCCGCACGCGACGTACCCTCATGCATCGCGACGAGTAATTCGAGAGGAGCCGCTTGCATGCCTGTTACCACCACTCGCCACTGTCTTCTCACGTTCTCCCTACTCGCGCCGTTCGTTCTGTCATTCGGCGCAAACGCCCAGATCAGGCCGAGCGAACGGGGAATGCTCGTGCAGACCATCGATGGGACGAAGATCTCCATCGACTATGCCCGCCCCCGCGGACGCAACCGTGATCCGCTGTTCGGCAACAAGGACATCGTGCAGTGGAACGAGGTCTGGACCCCCGGCGCCAACGACGCGACAACCCTCGCCATCACCGCGCCGATCAAGCTCGATGGTCATCCGATCCCCAAGGGCACGTACTCGGTGTGGATGGTCGTCCGCCAATCCGGCGATTGGACCTTCGTCCTGGATACGCGTACGACGCTCTGGCATACGGCGCACCCCGATTCCAATGGGACGCAGATTCGCTTTCCCATTCACACCACCGAAGCGCCGTATCTCGACGTTGTGACCTGGTCGATCCCCGAGCTGCGCAACGAGGGTGGCACGCTCGTCATGCAATGGGGCAAGACGAAAGTCGCCATGCGCCTCGACGTCGAGCCCACCGTTGCCGCGACGCTCACTGAGGCCGACGCGCTCCCCTACATCGGTAACTGGGAATTCGTGCAGCCCGGGCGAGCCAAGCCGCTCGAGCTCCAGATCACTTACGACAACCACATGCTAAAAGGCTATATCCCGGCGGAAAAGGAGCGGATGGTGCTGGTGCGCGTGGCTACGGATTGGTTTGCCACCGCCGTTCTCGACGACAAGGGTGAGATCTGGCAGGTGAACCGGCCCGGCATCGTCTATGAATTCACGCGCGCCAATGGCCGCGCTGTCTCATACGAGGTGCGCGACAGTAACGACAAGCTCACCTCGAGCGGTGTCCGAAAGCCATAGGACGAGCACGTAGTTTGCACCACGCGCGGCCATGACTACCCTCCCAACATCCACCGACGTCCTCATCGTTGGCGCCGGCCCCGCAGGCCTTGCACTGGCTGCCGAGCTCCGTCGGCTGGGCATCGAGGCCCTGATCGTGGACAAGGTCGCCGAAGGCGCCAACACCTCTCGTGCCGCCGTCGTCCATGCACGCACCCTCGAAGTCCTCGAGCCGCTGGGCGTCGTTCCCACGATGATCGGGCAGGGTGTGGTTGTCCCGACCTTTCGCGTGCGCGATCGCGATCGCACGCTCTTCACCCTCGACTTCACGGAAATTCCGAGCGAATTCGCTCTCACACTCATGTGTCCGCAGGATCGCACCGAGGCCATCCTCCTCGGGAAGCTGAAGGAACTGGGTGGCGGCGTCGTCCGTCCCGCGGAAGCCGTCTCCTTTCGCTTCGCACAGGACGCCATTCAGGTCGGCATCGTCCACGAAGGCGCGAAACATGACGTGTCTGCGCGATGGGTGGTCGGCTGCGACGGCATGCACAGCGCCGTCCGTGAGGCCGCGCACATTGCCTTCTCTGGCGACGCGTATCCGCAAAGCTTCGTCCTGGCCGACGTCCACATGACGGGGCCCCTCCCGCGCGACGAAGTCAGTCTCTTCTTCTCGCCTGATGGCCTCGTCGTCGTCGCACCGCTGCCGGCCGACAGGTACCGCATCGTCGCGACCGTGGACGACGCGTCCGAGCACCCGTCGCGTGACGATGTCCAGGCGCTGCTGAATGATCGCGGCCCGCGCGCCGAACGCGCGGAGGTCCGTGACGTGGTATGGTCATCCCGCTTCCGCGTGCATCATCGTGTTGCCGAGTGTCCGCGTCGCGGCAACGTGCTGCTTTGCGGTGATGCGGCGCATGTGCACAGCCCTGCCGGTGGGCAGGGCATGAACACCGGAATTCAGGATGCTATTTCCCTCGCCCACGCGCTTCACGGCGTGCTACGCGGCGCGGACGCCAGTCGCCTCGACGCATGGGCCGACGCACGCCATGAGGTCGCAAAGGACGTCGTTGCGCTCACTGATCGCATGACGCGTTTGGCCACCGTGGGATCTCCCGCCGCGCGCGTATTGCGCAACGCGGCGCTCAGTGCTGCCGGTCACTTTCCATTCTTGCGCAAGGCGCTTGCGCGCCGGATTGCGGAGTTGGAGGGACACGACGGCATGGTCGAAGCCGTGATGACTCCCGATTCGCTCGGCGGCTGATCCCCCACCCCTCACGCCGACGCCGTACGGACACGCCGTACGCCTCACGCCTCACCCCCGCCGTACCCCTCACGCCCACGCCGTACGCCAATCGCCGTACGGACACGCCGTACCCCTCCTCACGCCCACGCCGTACGCCAATCGCCGTACGGACACGCCGTACCCCTCCTCA
>JBDUCM010000291.1:0-4427 GCA_040003455.1 bacterium | reverse complement strand
GCGTCGGTGGCGATGCTCGAGAAGTTGGCGCTGTTGAAGATGGCGCTCTGGAGCGCACCCGTTTTCAGGAGCGTCTCGTTGTGTCGGCCGCTCTGGATGGCATCCAGCGCGGCGGCGTCGATTTTCACTGTGGACATGGGGCGGGCTTTGGCGACAGGGGCGGCTTTTCAAAGCGAACCGTGCAAGAAGGAGCCCAGTCCGGTAGCCGCCGGCTTTCAGCTTCGCGCAGGAGGCACGCGACATGCTAATCCCGCCGTCATGTTGCTGGCTCCGAAACATCTCTCTCGACTGTCGGCGATGGTCGGGTTGTTCACGCGCTACGGGCTTCACGACGTTGCGCGCCAACAAGGCCTGCTCGAGATGGGCGCAGGCCACGCCCCGGACCTCGATCCCGGTGATGCCGCCGACCGCGACGCCCTCGCCGCTGGGTTTCGAGCGCGGCTTGTCGAACTCGGCCCTGCCTACGTCAAGCTGGGCCAGGCCCTTTCCACCAGGCCCGACCTCCTTCCCGCTCCGTACATCCGTGAGCTGGAGTCGTTGCAAGACGACGTGGGTCCCATTCCGCTCGACGAGGTGGAGCGGACGATAGAATCCGAGCTCGGCGCACGTGTGAGCACCCTGTTCCAATTCTTCGACCCACAGCCTCTCGGCACCGCCAGCCTGGGTCAGGTGCATGGCGCCCGGTTGCGCGACGGTCGTGCGGTGGTGGTGAAGGTGCAGCGTCCACACGTGCGGGCCGTGCTGTCCGCCGATATCGAATTCTTCCGGGATCTCGCTGTATTCCTCGCGACGCACACAAGTGCCGGCGCGCGCGTGGACATCGTGGGAGTGATTCAGCAACTCGAACAGGCTCTGGCCGACGAACTGGACTATCGCCTCGAAGCGCGTAGCGCCGCCCTGCTTCGCCGGTCGCTCGCGGAATTTCCACGCATCGTCATCCCACGCGTCATCGAGGCCTATTCGAGCGAGAAGGTCCTCACCACGGAACGAATCCGCGGCGTGAAGGTGAACGATATTCCGCCAGTGGCTCGCATCGATCACGACTTCGAGATACTGGCCAAGGATCTCACGCGGGCGTACCTCAAGGGCATCGCCGTGGACGGATTCTTTCACGCCGATCCGCATCCGGGCAACGTGTTCGTCGTGATGCCGGAGACACAAAATCCGCTCACCCCCGCGGACATTGTAGCGGCCAATCGACGTGAAACGTCACGCGACGGTGCCACGCTCCTGGCGCAGTTGGAGGTGGAAGCGCAGGCGGGCGCGTCGCCAACGCCGGACGACGTGGAGGTCCGGCTGGCCCTTATCGACTTCGGGATGACGGCGCGGCTGTCGAGCAAGATGCGCGGGCGCGTTACACGGCTCCTGATGGCGCTCGGCGAGGATCGCGATGATGATGTCGCGGCCGCGCTCATCGAGATGGGTGACGTGACGCCGGAGTTCGATCGGACCGTCTTTACACGGGAGGTTGCCACCCTCGTGACGCGCACGGTGAACCTCACCGCCATGGAGATCGAGGCGGGGCGCCTGCTCTTCAGGGTGATCGATGTCTCGTATCGGCATGGACTGCGACTTCCCGGGGAGATGACGCTCCTGGCGAAGGCGCTGTTCAACCTCGACACCGTAACGCGCGCGCTCTATCCCTCGTTCGTTCCGCTGGACACCATTCGGGAATTCGGCAACGAGATTGCGCTGTCGCGTGCCAAGCGGGATCTGTCGCCGAGGCAACTGTATCGTCTCGCACTGGATAGTGGTGACCTGGTGGCCGCGCTGCCTCAGCGACTCGATCAGATCACTGCGCGATTGGCCAACAATGAAATGGCGGCCAACCTGAACGTTCCCCAGCTTCCCGCGCTCATCGTGGCGCTTCAGAAGGTGGCCAATCGCATTTTCTCCGGGCTCGTGCTTGCTGGGCTACTCGTCGCCAGCGCGATGCTTCTCCCATACTGGCGCCGGTTGGGATTGACGGGCTTCGTGATTGCGGCCCTTCTGGCGCTGTACATCGTGCTGACCATTCTCGTGAGCGACCATCAGTCGCGACGGCGCTACCTCACCTGAAGGGACGCACTCCACGACGAGAATGCGTCTCAGCTTTTGCCGAGTGACGCTTGATGTTCGAGATGCGCGCGTCCCCAGCTTCGAACGTTCTCGATGAGCGGCATCAGCGAACGTCCATAGGGGGTGAGGGAATAGACCACCGGATCAGAGCGACGGACGGCTGGCGCACGATGCACGATCGCATCGGCCGTGAGTTCACGGAGTTGCTGCGTGAGCACCTTCTGCGAGATGCTGGACATCTTCCGCCGCAGCGATGCGAAGTGCGAAGGCTCGTCTGCCAGCCAGTAGATGATGATCATCTTCCACTTGCCGCCTACGGCTGCGAGGGCCGCGGTGAGCGGACATCCGGTGATCGGGTTGGAACGCGGCGCCGCCGCGGAGTTACCTGCAGGTGCCTTCTTGTCGGCCATGTCCGCCCTCCGGTAGAAAGAACGATGGATCGTTGCCTGATGCACGGAACCATCGCGAATTCACGAGGTCGCAGACATGAGGAATCAATGGGCTGTTCGCTGCGTTTTTTGCCTGTGCGCTGTTGCCGGCGTTGTCTGGCCGGCGCAGGTGCTTGCGCAAGGCGTGGACTCTGCCGACACGCGCGCACTGCCCACGCGCCACGTCCGTGACGGAGCACATGATTTCGATTTCGAGATCGGTACCTGGAAGACACACCTCCGCGTACGCCTGCACCCGCTGACCGGCTCCACAACGTGGGTGGAATACGACGGCACGACCGCGGTGAGGAAGGTCTGGAACGGGCGGGCAAACTTGGTGGAACTCGTGGCGGACGGACCAGCGGGGCATTTTGAAGGGCTGAACCTTCGCCTGTATAACCCGGAAGCGCACCAATGGAGCCTGAACTTCGCGAGTGTCCGTGGCGGGCTGCTCACCCAGCCCACCGTGGGCGAGTTCAGGGATGACCGGGGCGAATTCTACGACCAGGAGACACTGGACGGCCGAGCGATTCTTGTACGGTTCGTGATCGCGAAGCTCTCACCCGATTCGCTCCGCTTCGAGCAGTCGTTTTCCCCTGACGGAGGGAAGACATGGGAAGTGAACTGGGTTGCCGTGGACACGCGCGTGAAGACGTCGCCCCAGAGATGAGCGGCACAATGGGCGGCGTGGAGTCGAAAGTAACAAAAGGCCGAACATAACAAGCGGCCCTCCCGGCGAAGATGACAGAGCCTGCGCGAACATAACAAACGACGCACGTATGGCGCGCTGCTTCTGTAAGGCGTTATTATGCAATGACTTGCATTCAGACAGCCACCTTTCCTCGCCCGTCGCCCAATGAAGTCACTGTCGCTGGCGCTGCTGGTAACTGCCTCGTTCGCCGCCGCGGTTGGCGCACAGGGGCCAAATCCCACCAACCTCTGGGTTGTGGATCTTCACTGGTCGGGTGGTCGCCTGACCGCCGGAACCCCCGTGAAGCTCACGCACGACGAGGGAAGTAACAGCCAGCCGTCGTTCACGCCGGACGGGCGCGCCATCGTCTTCAGCGCGCAACGCGATACCGGCGCCGATGCGAGAAGCGACATCTACCGCATTGATCTCAAGACCCGCGCGGAAACCCGGGTGACGCACACGCCGGAGAACGAGAATTCGCCCACGGTGAACGCGCGCGGCGAGTACGTGGCCGTCCGCTGGCTGCCCGCGACGCTCTTCAAGGAATTTGGACCCTGGGTGTACGCCCCCGACGGCACGCCGAAGGCCGGCGTACTCCGCGGGCCGGACACCACGGGATACTACACGCCGCTTGACCATGGCAACTACGCGTTGACGCGACCGAAGTCCAAAACGTTCACATTGGGGTTGTTCGACGCGAAGACCGGCGCGATTGTGGACGTGGACAGTGGCATCCCCGCCTTGCCTGCGCAGCGGATTCCCGGCGAGGCCGCACTCAGCTACGTACGAATCGACACTCTGAGCGCGCACAACACCATCCGTCGCGTGGATCTGGTAACGCGAAAGGTCACCCCCCTTGGCTCCACGCTCACGGGACGCACCGCACACGCGTGGGTTGCAGGCCATGGCACCCTGGTGATGGCAAAGGGGAGCGTGCTGTATGCGCGGCGAGCGGCCGATTCCACCTGGCACGAAGTGGCCACCTTCGCCAATCCCGAACTTCGCAACGCGAGTGCATACGTGGTGAGCCCGAAAGGCGACCGGCTGATTCTCACGGCGCCAAAGCGATTGGGGCTCGCGACGATTCTTCGCGATTCACTCGAGGCCGGCCGCAGCGGCGCCGATGTAGCAGCGATGGTTCTCGCCTGGCGGGACGGCGGAAAGCTCGGCGACGTGGATCTCACAGAGGGCCCCATCAGCGCGCTCGGCGACGACAGGATCCAGAAGAAGCGCATTGCCGATGGCGTGGC
>JBDUCM010000290.1:0-4430 GCA_040003455.1 bacterium | reverse complement strand
CGAGAGAGAGCTACCAGCGGGAGCTCGAGCGCGGGCGTGAGCCTCCAGCACTGAGCATGTCAGAGCTCGAGCTGTAGCTCAAAGCTCGAGCCCGAGCTCTAATATGCTCATTGCTGGAAGCTTCACGCTCACGCTCATGCTCCCGCTGATAGCTCCCTCTCGCGCTCATGCTCAAGTTGTTGAGCTGTCCCGAATCAAGATCCCGCCCTCTAGACGCCTTTCTCGCGCAGAAGGTCGAGAAACTGCGCCGGCTCCGTAAGCGCGAGCAGTCGCTGTGGCACGTCAGGCTCCTTGGAGAACTGCGCAATCTTGCCGAGCACCGGCAAATACTGATTGGAGACCTCCAACGGCGGCGCGACGATCAGGAAGAAGAAGTTCACCGGCTTCTCGTCGATGGCCTTGAAGTCCATGCCGTGCGTCTTCCGGCCAAACGCGACGCGAAGCTTGTTCACCACGAGCGACCGGCAATGCGGTATCGCGATGCCGCGGCCAATGCCCGTTGAGCCGAGATTCTCTCGGCGCTTCAGCATCTTGTACAGCATGCCCTCCGACTTCTCGTCGAGCATGAGCAGGCCGATGAGCTCCTTGAGGACGTCGTCCTTCGTCTCCCCTTCGAGCTCGAGCTTGATTGCGTCTTCGCTGAAGAACTCGCGCAGTTCCATCTCGCTGGATCCAGTTGCTGGGCATTGCCGGCGCCGCGCTCGCGGCGTGTCATCCTGATCGAACCGAGAAACGTACCCGTTGGCGACTGACCTTGTCAAACGGCGTCGTTGCTTGCACTTCCGCGACTCGGTAACTTCCAACCATGGCTTTCCCGTTCCCCCTCGACGTACAGGTCCCCCTGTATCTGGCGCCCATGGCCGGCGTGTCGGAGTCTCCATTCCGGCAGATCTGCCACGAGCACGGCGCTGACGTCGTGGTCACCGAATTCCTGTCTGCCGAAGGAATCCGCCGGGAAAACGAGGCGACCATCCACAAGCTGTCGTTCGGCCCGGGGGAACGCCCCATTGGCGTCCAGATCTTCGGCGCCGATCCCGTGGCCATGGGCGAGGCCGCCCGCTTCGTTTCGGACGTGTTCCAGCCGGAATTCATCGACATCAACTTCGGCTGCCCCGTCAAGAAGGTCGTCCGCCGGAATGGCGGCTCCGGCTGCCTGCGCGATCTCGATCTCGTCCAGCAGGTCATCCGCGCCGTCGCCTCCGGCACGCACCTGCCGGTCACCTGCAAAATTCGCAGTGGCTGGAACGAGGAGATGCGCGATCCGGTCACCATCGGCCTTCGCTGCCAGGACGCCGGCGTGCGGGTGCTCGCCCTGCACCCGCGCACCCGCACGCAGATGTACTCCGGAAGCGCGCGTTGGGAAGAGATCGCCGCCGTCGCCGCCGCGCTCGACATCCCGGTGCTCGGCAACGGTGACATCAAGACGGCGGAAGATGCGGTGCGCATGCACGAACAGACGAAGTGCGCCGGCATCATGATCGCGCGCGGGTCCTACGGCCAGCCGTGGATTTTCAACCAGGTGAAGGACCTCCTTGCCGGCCGCCCCAAGCGTCCAGCTCCGAGTGTTGCCGATCGCTTTGCCACCGCGCTCGATCACGCGCGCAAGGTGATGGCGTACGAGACCGATCCGCGCGGTGCGGCCATTGAATTCCGCAAGCACCTCGGCTGGTATTCCAAGGGCCTGCACGGCAGCGCCGACCTGCGAAAGAAGCTCTACGCCGTCACGTCGTTTGCCGAGGTAGAGGGCATCTTTGCCGACTATCTCGAGAATGCCGAGAAGTACGCGGCCCTCGCCGGCTTCGAGCCGGAAGGCGACGCCGGCGGTGAATTCGAGGCGGACGCCGCATGAGGCGTGAGCGGGTGCGCGACCTGCTCACCCGCGTTGCCGAAGGGTCGCTCCGCGTGGATGGCGCGCTGGATGCACTCTCGGGCGACCCGTCGGAGTCGCTGGGCTTCGCAACAATCGACCATCACCGCGCCCTTCGGCAGGGATTCCCCGAGGTCGTGTACGGTGAAGGCAAGACGGTGGAGCAAGTCGTTGCCATTGCCCAACGCATCGCTGAACGTGGCGATGGTGTGCTCATCACGCGTGTGAGCGCGGATGCGGCAAACGGCCTCACGGCGGCACTACCAGGGATCGAGCACAATCTCGTCGCTCGCACGGCGCTCCTTCGGCCCACGTCGCCGCTCGCGCGGTCGGCGGGGTCTGTGCTCATCGTCACCGCGGGCACCAGCGATCTGCCTGTTGCCGAGGAGGCAGCGGTGACAGCGGATGCCATGGCGTGTCCGGTGGAGCGCCTGGTGGATGTGGGCGTCGCCGGAATCCATCGGCTACTCTCGCGACGAGAGGCGCTGGATGCTGCTGGCGTCATCATCGTCGTCGCTGGAATGGATGGTGCACTCGCATCCGTCGTTGGCGGACTCGCTCGCGTGCCAGTGATCGCTGTTCCCACGAGTGTGGGCTATGGTGCAGCGTTCGGTGGACTGGCGCCGTTGTTGACCATGTTGAACAGTTGCGCCGCCGGCGTGACTGTCGTCAACATCGACAACGGTTTTGGCGCTGGCGTGGCCGCCGCGCGCATTCTGCATCGGTAGGTCCCGAGGTCCCGCGTCCGCATTTCCCGAAGCCGTTCTGAACCCGCAGCACTCGTCGCCCCATGTTGTCGTTCGTAGCGGCCATCGTGTTCGCCATAGCTGCTGTCGCGGCGGCGGGGTATGCGTTCCTTCAGGTGCGACGCTCCAGGCGCGCGCTCTCCGTTGCGCACGCCAAGCTTGCCCGCATTGACGCGGAGCTGCCGTCGCTGGAGGATGACGGCGCCGTCGGCGCCGAGGCGCTCCGTCGCGACGTGCGCGTGGTTTTCGAAGCGAAGGCGGTGGAACACGATCGCGCGCTGCTCACCTCGCTGCTCGCCGACTTCCGCGATGTCGTCGGCGCGGAGGAAGCCATCTTCTGGCGGTGGAAGCCGGAACGCGATTCGCTCAGCCCCGCCGTATGGTCCACCGCCGCCGCGCGGCCGGGCCATTTCAACATGTCCGAGTGGGGGCCGCTGGTGCAGTGGTCCGCCGAGACCGGGGTCGTGCAGACCGTGGGGCAGGATGAGTCGATCCTCGTTGGCGCCGCCTGCGTGAAGCTTGGCGAAACCCTACTCGGCGTGCTCAGCCTGACCCACGCGAGCGGCCTCACACTGCGACGAGACGCGTTGAAGGAGTGGCTGCCCAGGCTGGCCCATCAACTCGCGACCTTTCACGATCTGCTCGGTGTGCGCCGTCGGCACGAGCGGCAGGTGCGCCAGAGCCAGGCGTTGCTGGACGCGGTCCAGCGGCTTCAGGGCGACCGCGCGGGCGAGGGACTGGCCCGGGCACTGTGCGAAACCGCGTTGGACGTCTCCGGCGCGCGAGGGGCGGTATTGGTGCGTTGGGATGCCGATAGCGACACGGGCGAACTCCATCTCGCCACGGAAGGGACTGGCCTCCGGGCACCGTCTCCCCTGGATGGCGCGAGCGTTGTTGCCGAGGTGTGTCGCACCGGCAAGCTCCATGTGCTGGAGGACGCGCGTGGCGCCGCGTCAGCGCAGGCGCTGTATGGCACCTCGCGCGTGATCCGCGACCCCTCGTCAGTGGCCATTATTCCCATTGCCAAGGATGGGCAGACCCTCGGAGCCCTGGTACTGGAGGCCGACGAGGTCGGCGCACTCACGGCCGACGAGGCTCGCCCCCTCACGGTGCTCGGCGCCGTCGTCGCCGGTTCGCTGGAATTGGCGTGGCAGTTTGCCGAAGTGGATCGGCGGGCCCGGACCGATTCGTTGACCGGACTATGGAATCGAATGCACTTCGGCGAGCAGATGACGCGCACCCTTGCCGAGGCCGACCGGTTCAATCATCCCGTGTCGTTGGTGCTTGTGGACATCGATCACTTCAAGAAGGTGAACGACACGTGGGGGCACGAGGCAGGGGATACAGTGCTCAAGCAAGTTGCGCGGATTCTTCAGGACGGCGTGCGGACCGTTGATGTATGCGTGCGGTACGGCGGCGAGGAGATCGCCATGCTGTTGGCCCAGACGGATACGGCGCATGCGGTGGAGGTTGCCGAGCGACTTCGCGCTCGCATTGCGGCAACCCCCATCAAGCATGGTCCGGCGGAGATTCCAGTTACGGCGTCGTTCGGTGTGGCTACGTATCCGGAGACGGTGAAGGTTCGCGACCAGCTCTTTCCGTCGGCGGACAAGGCGTTGTACATCGCCAAGCATGCAGGGAGAAACTGTGTGAAGGCGAAGCCTGCAACACGTGGCAGCGTAAGCGGCTGAGCAAGTCGGCCTGCCCTTACTCCTCGGCTTGCCTGTTCAACTCCGTCTGCACGATGAACCACACCGCCGGGCAGAACACGATCCAGAGGACGAACAGCAGCCACATGTTGAAATCGTCGTCGCTGG
>JBDUCM010000126.1:0-15044 GCA_040003455.1 bacterium | reverse complement strand
CCCTGACAGGCGCGGCCGCTTCGTTTAGGTGCGGGCCAGACTATATTTCAAGGCTGCACTTCGTTCTCGCCTTGACCCGTCCCGCCCGTGAATCTGGACCACATCCGCAATTTCTGCATCGTCGCCCACATCGACCATGGGAAGTCTACCCTGGCCGATCGCCTCATCGAGGAGACGGGGATGCTCCAGAAGCGCGAAATGAAGGCCCAGGTGCTCGACACGCTTGACCTGGAGCGCGAGCGCGGCATCACGATCAAGCTGAACGCGGTTCGCATGACGTACCACGCACAGGACGGCCAGGACTACGAGCTCAACCTGATTGACACGCCGGGACATGTGGATTTCACGTACGAAGTCTCGCGGTCACTCGCTGCATGCGAAGGCGCCGTACTCGTGGTGGACGCGTCGCAGGGCATTCAGGCGCAGACGCTGTCGAATCTCTTTCTCGCGATGGACGCGGGCCTCGAGATCATTCCCATCCTGAACAAGATCGATCTGCCTGGAGCGGAGCCGGACCGGCGCGCGCAGGAAGTGGCCGACCTGCTTGGCGTGGACCCGGACAAGATCCTGCGTGTGAGTGCAAAGGCTGGCATCGGCATTCGCGAACTCCTCGAAGCGGTGGTGCACGAAGTTCCGGCCCCTGTCGGCGACTCGAGCGCGCCGCTGCGCGCGCTTATTTACGACTCGTACTACGACAAGTATCGCGGCGCCATCCCGAGCGTGCGCGTGGTGGACGGCGTCCTGCGCAAGGGCACGAAGATCACGTTCGGCGCCAGCGAGTCCGTGTACGAAGTGGACGAGGTGGGATACAACCAGTTGCGGCAGGTGCAGACCGACCAGCTTGGGCCCGGTGAAGTGGGTTACGTGGTGGCCAGCGTCCGCTCGGTGAGCGAGACGCGGGCGGGCGACACCATCTTCGACGCGGAAAATCGCGCATCGGAGGCACTGCCCGGCTATCAGGAAGTGCGCTCGTTCGTGTTTGCCGGCATGTACCCCACGGACACGCAGCAGTACGAAACGCTGCGCGACGCGCTCGAGAAGCTCAAGCTCAATGACGCGTCCCTCAACTACCAACCCGAAACCTCCACGGCGCTTGGATTCGGGTTCCGCTGCGGATTTCTCGGCCTGCTGCACATGGAGATCGTGCAGGAGCGGCTCACGCGCGAGTTCGATCTCGATCTCGTGCAGACGGTGCCGAGCGTCGAGTACAAGGTGTACAAGACGGATGGCACGATGGAGCTCGTCGAGAATCCGGCGCTCATGCCCAACACCGCCGTGATCGATCGCATCGAGGAGCCGTACGTAAAAGCGCGCATCATGGCGCCCTCCGACTACATCGGTCCGATCATGACGCTCGGCACCGAGCGGCGCGGCGTCTACAAGAACATGACGTACCTGGACCAGCAGCGCGTGGAGTTCGACTGGGAGTTCCCTCTTGGCGAAATCATTCTCGACTTCTTCGACCGCCTCAAGTCGATCAGCCGAGGCTACGCGTCGCTCGACTACGAGATGCTGGAGTATCGCGCGAGTGATCTCGTGCGCCTCGACATGTTGATCAACGGCGACGCCATCGACGCGTTCAGCGTGATCTGTCACGAGGACAAGGCGTACGATTGGGGTCGCAAGATCGCCGACAAGTTGAAGGAGCTGATTCCGCGTCAACTGTTCGAGGTGATCATCCAGGCCGCCATCGGCACCAAGGTCATTGCGCGGACCACGGTGAAGGCCGTACGAAAGGATGTGTTGGCGAAGTGCTACGGCGGCGACATCAGTCGCAAGCGCAAGCTGCTCGAGAAGCAGAAGGAAGGAAAGAAGCGGATGAAGCAGGTGGGCTCCGTGGAAATCCCCCAGGAAGCATTTCTCGCGGTCCTCCAGGTCGACTGACCGGCGGCGGCGGATGCCTTCGTCGCTCGTGGTACAGACGTCGTTTCTCGGCGACACGGTGCTCACCACGCCGTTGCTTGTGCAACTCGCGCGTCGCGGGCCGGTGGATGTCGTCGCCACTCCCGCCTCCGCGTCGCTGCTCGCGAATCATCCGGCCGTGCGCAACGTCATCGCGTACGACAAGCGCGGAGCCGATCGCGGATTGCGCGGACTCTGGGACATGGCGCACCGGCTCCGCAACACGCACTACGACGTCGCGTTCCTGGCGCAGGGATCGTGGCGGAGCGCCGCGCTGGCGTTGCTCGCGGGCATTCCGTCGCGCGTGGGTTTCTCGACATCCTCCGGACGACTGTTGTACACCAAACGCGTTCCGTACCAGAGTGACGTGCACCATGCCGCGCGGTTGCTCACGCTCGCGCGCCCCAATGGTCGTGAAGCGACGGCCGACGAGCTGCGGCCCACGCTATACCCGGGCGACGCGGAGCGCGCGCAGGTCAACGCATGGTTGGCCGAACATGGCGTGGCGGACGATGAGCGGTTGATTGCATTCGCGCCCGGCAGCGTCTGGGGCACGAAGCGTTGGCCCTACTACCCCGAGCTTGCGTCGATGCTCGCGGCACATGGGCGTGTCGTGGTGATCGGCGGCGGAGATGACGCCAACCTGGCACAGTCAATCGTGGCGGCGGAACCCACCGCGATCGACGCGACGGGCCGGCTGTCGCTGCTGGCCTCCGCGGAATTGATCGGTCGCACGGGCGTGCTGGTGACGAATGATTCCGCGCCGATGCATCTTGGGTCGGCGATGGGAACACCCACGGTGGCTATCTTCGGGCCCACAGTTCCCGAATTCGGATTCGGCCCGTTGGCCCCACGCGCCGTGGTGGTTGGTCACAGTGCGTTGACCTGCAGGCCATGCGACAAACACGGCCCACAGGTCTGCCCACTCAGCCACTTTCGCTGCATGATGGAGCAGGATCCCGCAATGATTGCGACGCACGTGCTCTCACTTTTTCCTCAACCGGACGCCAACGCATGAATACCACCGCGCGCGAGCAGTACATCGTCGGCGTGGATCTGGGCGGTACGAACATCGTGGCCGGCGCGATGACGGCCGACGGATCGCGGCACATTGCCATGCGCAGCATTCCAACCAATTCATCGGTTGGCGACGAAGCGGTGGCGGAGCGGATCGTTGGCCTGGTGGAGGGAGTGATCCTCGATACCATGGGTGAATCCGAGGCAGCGCGTCGTGACTTCATCGGCATCGGCATTGGGGCGCCAGGTCCGCTGGATCGCGAGCGCGGTGTGGTGCTGGTGGCACCCAATCTCGGATGGAAGGACTTTCCGCTGCGCGACAGGATTCAGAGACGCCTCAACCTGCCCACGACGCTGGACAACGACGCCAATTGTGCAACGTTCGGCGAGTGGTGGCAGGGCGCAGCACGCGGCGGACGCAACGTTGTTGGCCTCACCATCGGTACGGGCATCGGCGGCGGCCTCATTCTGAACGGCGCGCTCTATCACGGTTCGTCGGACATGGCGGGCGAGATCGGGCATACCACCATCGACCTGAATGGCCGGCATTGCAAGTGCGGGAACTACGGCTGCCTGGAGGCGTACGCCAGCGCTCCGGCAATCGCGACGCGCGCGCGCGAGGTACTGGTGCGAGAGGAAGGCGAGTCGGTGATTCCGTCAATGGTGAATGGCCGGCTGGAAGACATCACCGCACAGATCGTGTACGACGCGGCGAAGCAAGGCGACCAACTCGCCGGCGAGATCGTGCGAGACACGGCGCGCTATCTCGGCGCCGGCGTGGCCAACCTGCTGAACGTGTTCAATCCGGACATCGTGGTGATCGCCGGCGGAGTGACGGCGGCGGGGGACGCGCTGTTCGTTCCACTACGGGCCGAGGTGAGGAGACGGGCGTTCAGTCCTGCGGTGCGGGCGGTGAAGATCGTGGCGGGAGAGCTGCCCGGTACGGCAGGGGTGGTTGGGGCAGTGGCCAGCTTCAAGCAGCAGCATCTGGGAGGGGTATAATGGCGCGCATGCCTCACTCGCGGCGTGCAGCGGCGGGCGTGAGGCGTGGACGTGCGGGGAATGGCGGGGGTGAGGCGTACGGCGTACGGCGTGTCCGTACGGCGGCGAGCGTGAGGCGTGGACGGGAGGTCTACTGCGCCGACGCCGTCTGCTGGTTCCGGTAGCGTAGTCCAATGGCGCCGCGAAAGCGTGTCGGTGTGATCGGCACCTTTGTCTGGGACATCATCCACGGGCGCGACGTACGCAGTGCGCCGGTGGAGGAGTGGGGCGGGATCACCTACACGCTCAGTGGACTGGATGCCGCGCTGCCGGATGATTGGGAGATTGTACCAATCCTGAAGGTCGGCTACGATCTCGCCGAACGGGCGCGTGAATACCTTCGCTCGCTCAAGCGAATTGCACCGGATGCCGCGCTCATCGAAGTGCCCTACCCAAGTCACCGTGTCGAGCTGCACTACATCGATGACGAGCGCCGCACGGAGATTCTCACCGGAGAAATTCCTGCGTGGAGCTGGTTGGGGCTCAAGTCGCTCATCGACGCGTCGCGGCTGGATGCATTGTATGTGAACTTTTTGAGCGGGTGGGAACTGGATCTCGAAACGGCCCAGTTGCTGCGCCAGCACTTTCACGGTCCCATTCACTGCGACCTTCATATGAAGGTGATGGCCGTCCAGTCCAACGGGCTGCGGACGCCGCGCGCCATTCCGAATGTGGCCGAGTGGTGTGCGTGTTTCGATTTCCTTCAGATGAACGAGGAGGAGATGGCGACCATCGCGCCGGATTCCATGAGTCTGGCCGCCACGGCGTTGGCGAGTGGGGTGTCTTGTCTGCTTGTGACGCTGGGGAAGCGCGGCGCGGTGTATGTGGCTGCGCCGGGGTTTGATACGATTTGTGATCTTCCGCCACGTGGCGGGCTGTCCACCGGACCGCGCGGGGGGACGGGGGCGCTGGGAGCATTGCGCACGGCATTGGTGCCCGCAGAGATTGTCAATGACCCTGGCGATCCCACAGGATGCGGGGATGTGTGGGGCGCGACCTATTTCTCTCGGATGGTCGCCGGTGATAAGTTGTCTGACGCGATGATCGCGGCCGCCCGGGCCGCGGCGCGGAATGTTGGCCACCGTGGAGCCTCTCGGCTCGCGGCTCACCTGCGCGGAGAAATCAGCCTCACGTGACGAGCGTCATCACAGTACCACCGTCGCTGGACGACCATTCGTTCGAGCAGGTGGTGGAGCAGCTTGCCGCAGTGCCTCGGGATGGCAAGCTGCTGGTCGATGCGCGCCACACCACGTGGGCGTCGCCATACGGGTTGACCGCCCTGCTCACGCTTGGCCAGACGCGCGAGGAGCGCGCGTCGTTTGCCGTTCCGGAAACCGAGAACACCGCGTCGTACTGGGCGCGCACCGGTTTCTTCAAGCACGCCGACGAGATTTATGATCTGCATGGTTCGGTGCCGAAGGGACGTGGCGGCGAATCGAGCGTGTTGCTGGAGATCACCCCGGTGATCAAGAGCGAGGACGTGCACGAGGTGGTGGGGCGCATTCAGCAGAAGGCGCAGCAGATTCTTTCCACCGAGCTGGGCATCGACGCCAAGGCGACGGTGGGATTCGCGATGACGCTGTCGGAAATTTGCCAGAATATTGTGGAGCACGCGGGACGCGGCGGCTGGGTTGCCGTGCAGACGTATACGTGGCGCAAGCGACTGGCCAACCGGCGCGTGGTGGTGATTGCCGTGTGCGACGCCGGGCTTGGCTTTCGCCAGACGCTCGAGAGCGCACCGGGCCGCGTCCGCAACGACCGGTGGGATGACGCTGCTGCTTTGGAAGAGGCCGTGATTCGCGGCGTGAGCCGTTTTCGTGATCCAGGTCGCGGCCAGGGGTTGGCCGGTGTACGACGTTATCTCGCGCGCTGGGACGGCAAGTTGAGCGTTCGCAGCGGCACCGCCAGAATTGCCATTTTGCCGAACTGGGACGATGATGTCCCGCTACTGGAGAAGCTGTCCCCGTTTCCGGGGTCGCAGATTCAGGTCACAATACCCGAGCGGGTCTCCGGGGGCCCGCGCTGATGATGCACATCGACGTGAGCACGGTGCTGCGGCAGACGCTGTCGTGCGAGCTCTATTCCAATCTCGTCACTCGTCCCACCGGCGCTGCCGTGCGGACGCAGATCGAAGCGCTGCTCGCGGATTCCCTCGAGCGGTCGCTTACCGTGATCGATTTTTCCCATGTGGGAATGATCGACTTCTCCTGCGCAGATGAGGTCATTGCCAAGCTGTTGCTTCGATACGTGTCCGCGGAACTGACGGAACGGGAAGCCTATTTCCTCTTTCGCGGCGTCACCGATGATCACTGGGATGCGATCGAGACGGTGCTCGAGCGGCACGGACTCGCGCTCGTGATGGAAACGGACGACGGCGCACGTGTCGTCGGAATCGTGAACGACGGCGAGCGCGAAGCGTGGGAAAAAGTCTACGAGTTGGGGCGCACGCTGCCAGCCGATCTGGCCATTGCGCTGGGATCGGGCGCGGATGACGCGGCGCGCGTACTGGATGGGCTCCACCGCCGCCGGCTGCTGATGCGGCTGGATGATTGCTACGTGGCCATCGGCGGCCTGAGCGACTCCGATGCCTGAAGACGCGCGCAACCGGGTGTTGCGCGTGTCGATGTTTGTCGGGACGCGGTTGTCCGATCCCGACCGTGGTCCGCAGGTGCGCTTGAATTCCACCGACGCGCGCGAACGGCTCCTCACCGACGGTGAGCTCGCGTGGGTGCATGGTCCACGTCGCCAGGAATTGGCCACCGTGGTGGTTGACGACGCGATCAAGCGCGGCGATGTGGGCCTGCGCGATGTTGCCGGTGTTTCGCTATCGGAGCTGGTGCGTGTGATCAAGCCGGACCTCGACTCGCATACGCGCCGCGGGCAGTTCGCCTGACGCGGCGCCCTACCCAGACATCCGTGGCCTCACCTCGACGCACGCGCCCGCACGCTCTGTCCACGCTGGCCGTTCACGCGGGCGAAAACGCGCACGACACCGATGCTCCGGTGGTAACGCCGCTCTACCAGAGCGTCAGCTACGTCCAGGAAGCGGGGGAAAGCGAAGGCCTGCGTTACCCTCGCTACGGCAACGCACCCAACGCGGAACTCGTACAGAAGCGCCTTGCAGCGCTGGACAAGGCGGAGGCGGGCATCCTGCTCTCCAGCGGCATGGGCGCGACGGCCTGCGCCCTCCTCGCCCTGCTCCGGCCCGGCGACCATCTCATTGCATGCCGCTGGATCTATGGCGGCACGCATCGGCTCCTGATGGAGGAGTTTGCCACACTCGGCATCGACGTCACGCTCGTGGATCCCTACGAGCAGCGTGCGTGGCGCAAGGCACTCCGGAAGCAGACCCGCGCGGTCTTTCTGGAGTCGCCGGTAAATCCCACTTGCCGAGTGCTCGACCTTCGCCCCGTCAGCTACCTCACGCAAGAGCTTGGCATTGCGCTCGTCGTGGACTCCACGTTCGCCAGCCCGGTGAACTTCCGCCCACTCGAGCACGGCGCTGACGTGGTCATCCACTCCGCCACCAAATACCTCAACGGTCATCATGACGTGCTTGGCGGGGCCGTGCTCGGCACCGCGCCGTACATCGAGGAAGTGCGACAGAAGATGATCGTCTGGGGGCAGGCGCCCGATCCGTTTGCGTGCTGGTTGCTGGAGCGTGGCCTGAAGACGCTCGACGTTCGCGTGAGGCGCCAGAACGAGAACGCCATGCGCATGGCGGAATGGGCGGCAGACCGCAAGGAGGTACGCGTGGTCCACTACCCTGGCCTGGCGGCGCACCCCGACCATGACGTGGCGAAGACGCAGATGGACGGCTTTGGTGGGATGCTCGGGCTCGAACTGTCGGGTGGTGGTCGCGCCGCGGACCGATTCGTGCGAAAGCTCAGACTCATTCGCCACGCACCGAGCCTCGGAGGTGTGGACTCGCTCGTCAGCGAACCGCGTCATACGTCGCACGCGCAGTTTTCCGCGGCCGAGCGTACGAAACTGGGCATCCCCGAGGGGTTCCTGCGCATCAGCGTGGGCATCGAGGATGCGGACGACCTCATTGCCGACGTGGAGCAGGCCCTGCATTGAATGACTGACGTCATCATCGGGAGTTCGGCCGCGGAGGAAGGCGAACGACGTCGCGTGGAGCGGCGCACGAATGGGGGCATCGGCGACCTTACGCTGCCCGAGGTGCGCCGCATCCTCATCACCACGCTGCTGGGTGCCGTGGTGCTCGGGCTGTTCCTGTGGATGGTCAAGACCGTTGTCATCGCCGCGATTCTCGGGTTGATCATCGGGTTCTACCTGCGACCGCCGCATCTGTGGCTGGTGAAGCGCACCGGAAGTCCCACGGCCTCGGCTATTCTCACTCTGTTGGCTGTGATCGTGCCCATCCTGGGTGTGCTCGCGTACAGCTACAGCGAACTGTCGGACGTCGTTACGTATGCCAGTGTGCACCAGGCTGAAATCGTGCTCAAGGTGGACGCTGCGGTGCAGCGCCTGCCATTCCTGACGGGCGCCAGCGCGTCGGGTGCACTGGGCAGATTCGTCACTGACGCGACGGCGTACGGTACCCGCCTTCCGGTGCTGATCAAGGAGGCACTCGGCAGCTTCACGGTGTCCGCCACCATCTTCATGTTCACGGCGTTCTACATCATGATCGAGGCAGAGTCCATCGGCGCCTATCTGGGCAGCAAGGTGGCGCCACGCTACGAGGAGTTGCGCCGGGCGCTGGAAGTGAACGTGCGGGGGGTGCTCTATGGTGCGATCTATTCCACCCTGCTCACGCAGACGCTCAAGTCGCTCATCATCCTCGCGATGAACCTGGCGTTCCACGTGCCTCTCGCCGGCGCGCTCGCCGTGGTATCGTTCATCATCGGGTTCTTTCCGATCGTGGGCTCGTGGAGTGTGTACATACCGGTGGCCATCTGGCTGATCATCTTCCGGGACGCGATGGGTCCGGCTGTCGCCATGGTCCTTATCGGCACACTGGTGAACACCGTGTTCATCTCGACCTATCTTCGTCCGAAGATTGCCGCCGACCGTTCCCGTGTACTGAATTTCTACTGGATGTTCGTGGCGCTCATCACGGGCGTGTATACCTTTGGACTGGCGGGAATCCTGCTCGGTCCCATTCTGATCGGGCTCCTGAAGGCGATCGTAGACACGGTCACGTCGGGTTCGACCTGGAGACTCGTCGAGCTGGGTGGCGAAGAGGGTTAAACGCAAGACATGGACGCATGATCCGCATCACCCACGCGACGAAGGTCTACCCGCGCACGGGCACTGCCGTCGACGACGTCAGCCTGCACATCGGAAAAGGGGAGTTCGTCTTCTTCACGGGCCCCAGCGGCGCGGGAAAGACGACGCTGCTCAAGATGGTGTACATGGAGGAACGGCCCACCACCGGCGAAGTCCGCGTGAGTGGAACGAGTTCGGTCACGGCGCGCGACCGGGACGTGGCCAAGCTGCGCCGGCGACTCGGCATCGTGTTCCAGGACTTTCGCCTTCTCGAGAACCGCACGGCGGAACAGAATATCGCCTTTGCGCTCGAAGTGACGGACGTACCGGCGCACCTCATTGGCGGGAAGGTGGCGCGCGCACTCACCCAGGTGGGACTGGCCGGCAAGGGAACCGCGTACCCACGCGAGCTGTCGGGAGGTGAGCAGCAGCGAGTTGCCATTGCGCGTGCACTCGTGAACGATCCTTTCGTTCTCATCGCCGACGAGCCCACGGGAAACCTGGACGACCGGGCCACGCGCGGGATCTTCCAACTGCTGCGCGACATCAACACCGGGGGCACCGCGGTGATGATGGCCACGCACAATCTGGAACTCATCCGCCGGCAGGAATTCCGCACGATCGAGATGAATCGCGGCGCCGTGGTATTCGACTCGGCGGAACAGGCTGGGGCATCGCCCGAGCGGGACGGCTGATGCGCTCACTCCGCGACGCACTCATCGCTTTCCGGCGCTCGCCGCTGCTCAGCGCCTTGAGCGTGACAACGATTGCGTTCTCACTCTTCGCGTTCGGGCTGTTCGGGCTTGTGGCGCTCAACATCCGCGAAGCGCTGGACCGCCTGGAAGATCGCGTGGAGATCCGCGCGTTCATTGCCGACGGCACCTCGCCGGAATCCATGGGGCAGGCGGCCGGCGATATCGGGCACTACCCCGAAGTGCTGAACGCACGGATGGTCACGCAGGATCAGGCACTCATTCGTGCGCAGAAGGAGCTCGGCGATTTCCGCGATGTCTTCGAGGGCGCCACACTTCCGGCGTCCATCGACGTGCGGTTGAAGCCGGGCTTTCGCGATCCGGCGACGGTAAAGAAAGTAGCCGCACGGGTGAGGGCGTTCTCGTTCATCGACGACATTCGGTATGGCGAGGAATGGATCGAGAAACTCTACCGCCTGCGCAACATCGCCGGAGTGGCTGGACTGGTACTCGGCATCGCCTTCGCCAGCGTTTCGATGATCATCATTGGGGCCACCATTCGCATGGCGGTGCTTGCACGAGCGAAGGAGATCGCGATCATGCGGCTGGTAGGCGCCACGGACGCGTACATCCGCCGGCCCTTCCTCATCGAGGGACTGACCAAGGGGGTGATGGGCGGGCTCTTCGCGTTGCTCCTCACCTATGTCGCGCGCGCCATCATCGACAAATACCTGATTCAGACCCTGTTCTTCGATCGCAAGGTCGCGGTGCTCGGCGTCCTCTTCGGTGCCCTGATCGGCTTGCTCGGGAGCGCATTCTCCGTGGGGAGGCATCTACGCCGCGTCTAGGCGTCCGGACCGCGTTGCTTTTGCTCCTGTTGCTCGCGCCCGTGTCGATGCGGGCGCAGTCCGCAGACGCGCGGTTGCGCGCTCAGCGCGAGGAGCTCGATCGCATTCGCCGGGAGCGGGCCGACCTGGAGCGCCGCATGGCGAATCTTCAGGGAAACGTGCACGACCTGCGCGAGGAGGTTGCGAATCTCGACCGTCAGCGCGCGTCCACTGAGCTGGTGCTCAAGACGCTCGACCGGCAGCTCGCCGCGATCAGCACAGACGTAGAGGAGACGACCAATCGTGTCGCCCTTGCCGAGGGCGACTTGCAGTACCGCCGAGGCTCGCTACAGAAGCGGTTGGTGGACATCTACAAGCGCGGACCGCTCTACTCGGCGGAAGCCCTGCTCACGGCACGTTCGTTCGGCGAGCTGGTGGCGCGCTACAAGTACCTGCACGAGATCGCCGTCTACGATCGTGCGCTCGTGCGTCGCGTGGAGTTGCTGCGGAACGACATCGTGCGGCAACGCGGCGAGCTGCTCAAGTTGCGCGACGCGGTGGAAGAAAATCGTGGCGAGAAGCAGCGCGAAGAGGACCGCCTTGCCGTCCTTACGCGCGACCGGTCCAGGAGTCTCACGCAGGCACAGAAGTCCACGCAGCAGATCCAGGACCGTCTCGCCCGCATTCGCGAATCGGAATCACGGTTGGGCGGCGTGATCGCGTCGCTCGATGCGGAACGTCGCCGGACGGAAACCGCGCGGCCCAACGCGCCGCGAACCACGAGTACGCTCAAGACCACGGATCTTGGCAAGCTCGATTGGCCGGTGGACGGCACGTTTCTCTTCCGGTTTGGACGTGTGATCAACCCGAACAACACCACCACCCGCTGGAATGGTGTGGGGATCGCTGCGGCGGCGGGAACGCCGGTGAAGTCCGTTGCGGCAGGCACCGTTCAGCGCGCAGAACCTCTCGGTACGTATGGACTCACCGTGATCCTCGATCATGGCGGCGGCTACTTCTCCATTTACGCGTCGCTCAACTCTACCTCGGTAAAGAAGGGCAGCGTGGTGAAGAAGGGCGACCTCGTGGGAACAGTTGGTGTGTCCGATCCGGACCTGAAACCCCACCTGCACTTCGAAATCCGGACACCGCCGGACGGAAAGGCGGTGGACCCTGAAGCGTGGCTTCGCGGAGCCCATTGATCGCATGATGACGATCACGAAACGGTGCGCGGTGTGCGGCCGGTTCCGCTCCTACGATCCAGACGACGAGTTCTGCATCGTGTGCGGCAACGACGAGCTGGAGACGACGTGCCAGTGCGGACGCGCGTTCGAGTATGCGCTCGCGGAGTCCGGCGACGTCCACTGTCCGCGTTGCGGTCGTGTGTTGCGCGGTTCACCGGCTATCGCCGAATGAGCCCTGTCCGGAAGCGTGCCGCGACAAAACCGCAGGCTGCTGGTCCACTTCTCGGCGCCCATGTGAGCGCGGCCGGCGGCACCCCCGAGGCGCCGCCGCGTGCGCTGGCCATCGGCGCCACGGCCATGCAGTTGTTCACCAAGATGGGCAATCGGTGGGCAGAGCGTGACTGCGCCGACGATGAATGCGCCGGCTTTCGTGCCCGGCTCGCCGAAACGAAGGTAGCGGCGACGATGGCACACGACTCGTACCTGATCAACCTCGCGAGCCCCGACCCTGTGCTTCGCGCCAGATCCATCGAGTCGTTTACCTCGGAGCTTCGCCGATGCTCGGCGTTGGGCCTCGACTACCTGGTGTCGCATCCGGGCAACTACATGGATGAACGCGACGCCGGCATTGCGCGCAATGCGGACGCGATCAACGAAGCGCTTGCCGCCGCACCGGGTGCCACGATCCTGTGCCTGGAGACGACCGCCGGTTCCGGGACCGCGCTCGGCGCAACATTCGCCGAGCTGGCGGCGATCATCGCGCGCATCGACCAGTCGTTCCAGTCGCGCCTCGGCATCTGTCTCGACACCTGCCATGTCTATTCCGCAGGGTACGATCTGGTGCAGGACTACGACGGCGTGATGGCGCGACTGGATGACGAGTTGGGGCTGGAGCGCCTGCGCGTGATGCACCTGAATGACTCCAAGACACCGTTCTCATCGAGGCGCGACCGGCACGAGCTGATCGCCGAGGGTTCACTCGGCGAGATTCCGTTCCGTCGCATCATGACAGACGAGCGCCTTTTGACGGTGCCCAAGGTGATCGAGACACCGAAGCTCGATGACCCCGTGGTGACCGACTCCCGGATGTTGGCGCTGCTACGAAGCTATGCCGAGTAGGTGGCGCACCACGTCGCCTTCGAGCGTCTCGGTGCCGATCGTCACGTAGAGATGCCGTTCCGTCACCGTGACCGCCCATGTGTTTCGGCGATCGAGACGGGACACCAGTGCGTCGATGAGTTCGCGATCGATCCCGTATAGCTCGAGTTCGGCGGCGCGGTGAATTCGTTCGCCGGCGAGCTGCGCGGCAAGTCGGGACGGATCGCGGTGGGTGTAGACCGCCACGCGCGGGGCGGCCTTGCTCGCCTTGTGGAGCCGTGCCGCGTCCGGCGCGCCCACGTCGATCCAGACCTGAAGGGCACCTGTCAGGTCGTTCACCGCCAGCGCCGGGACGTCGGGTTCCGCGATACCCCGGGAGAAGCCAATGCCCTCGCGATACTCCAGACAGTACGCCAGCACGCGAGACATGAGATACTCCTCGGTCTCGGAGGGCTGGCACGCGACGCGGAAGGCCAGCGTCTCATAGACGTTGCGGTCCATGTCGGCCAGCTGGATGTCGAAATTGTAGATCGTTGCCGTGAGTGCCATGCGCGGAAGTTCGTCGCCAGCACCTCGTGACGACAGTGTGCCGGGGCATTCACCAAACTACAGCCTGACTATGTGTCCAGATTCACCGTGCGGAGGGCTCGCAGCAAGCCGCTCAGGTCGGCAGCGGCGAGTTCCGGATGCTGCAACTCACCGCTCTCCATGGAGTGCAAATAGCGGATGACCTGGGCCGACGACGCGCCTCGAGCGAGCAAGCCATACACGGCCTGGGCGTGCTTCGTGTACTCCTCGTGTGGGCCAGGCTGGTGATGAACGCCGAGCGGGTCCCATTGCGTGAGTAGGAGCTCGCCGATGGCGCGGACCGCTGCACCGTGCTCGTGCTGTGTCATGGTATTCCCCACCGTTTAGGACACCCTCAACGCCATGAACAGGGCAAGAAAAAGACCCGAAGTCAAGAGCGGCATTCGTGCGGCCGTGGCGCAATGCATGCCGATTGACCCTGGATGCTGGACCCTGCGCCTTCCAGTCGCCAGATTTGACATGATGACACCACAAGACGCTGCGACGCTCGCCAAGGTCGAGGTACTGGCCGATCTGGAGCCGGTAGTTCAGGAACTGATGGCGACGCACGAGTCCAAGCGCGTCCTTTGGTTTCCGAGTGAGCTGCTGGCGCCGGCGCCAGACTCGGATCCGGACGCCCATATTCGCGAACTGCGCGACCGCGCCGACGGGATCAGTCTTCCCGCGCGCGTCGCGCTTGCCCTCAATCTGCTCACGGAAGAGGGCCTGCCCCATTTCCACCGGTTGCTGGCCACGTACCTTGGCGGCGATACCTTCTGGGCCAAGTGGACCAACCTCTGGACCGCGGAAGAAGACCGGCACGGCGCAGTGCTCCACGACTACATGCACGACAGCAAGATCCTCGTGAGTCCGGTACTGGAGCGCATGCAGTTTGACTATCTCAAGGCCGGTTTTGAACCGGCGTGGGACAAGGACCCCTACCGCGTGTTCATCTATACCACGCTCCAGGAGCGTGCGACGCAGGTGAGCCACTCCAACACCGGCAAGCTTGCGGGAAAGTACGAACCAACCATCGGTACCGTGCTCTCCAACGTGGCCAAGGAAGAGGCCCGTCACTACATCTTTTATCGGTCCATCTTCAAGGAAGTGCTGGCGCGCGATCCCAACACCGCGCTTGCGTCCGCCGCGGAGATCATGCCGTCCATCGACATGCCCGGTGTGAACATGCCGAATTTCCGGGAGATGGCGGACGTCATCCGGCGAGCGGGCATCTACGGGCCGCGCGATTACCTGGCCATCGTCGAGGAACAGGTCAAGTACTGGGCGATCGAGACGCTCACTGGCCTGGACGAGATTGGCAAACGCGCCCAGGAGAAGATCCTCGGGATTCCAAAGCGTCTGGAGCGAGTGGCCGACGCGATGGAGAGCCGCACCAAAGCCAAGACCTTCTCGTTCCCCGTGACGTTCGCGGCCGAATTCGAGATGTAGCGTAGCGCGCCGCACCGCGACAATCGTCGCGGTGC
>JBDUCM010000029.1:0-43839 GCA_040003455.1 bacterium | reverse complement strand
AGCAGCAATTCATCACCGAGTACTACCTGAAGAACGAGACGAACGCCGACCAGGCCAACGTCCTCGCCCGTGCGGAACTGTATCAGGGAGACTATCGAAACGCGGATCGGTTCATGGAAGCGTTGCGGCGAGTCACGCCGGACGACGTGCGGCGTGTTGCCCGACAGTACCTAAAGGACTTTCGATTCGCCTATGTTGGTGATATCAGTCGCCTCGACCGCACACTGCTCCAACAGTTCTAATCGTTCGGGCCGAGAACATTGCGTGGAGGGTTTTCGCGTCGCGCCGCGAGCACCAATTGAATGTCATGGAGTGAACCGCCCACAGCGTGTAGGGCCACGAGAGTGTGGTATACGAGATCCGCGGCTTCCTCACGAGCACGGGCACGGTCACCATCGGCGCATGCCGTCACGAATTCTGCGGCCTCCTCGCCTATTTTCTTGAGGCGCAGGTTTCGATCCTCCAGCAATCGACGGGTGTAGCTCGCGGCAATCTTGCTCGCGAGATGATCCGTCGCCCGAGCCGCGATCGTGGCATCGAGACCGGTGAGCGCATCAGATGCGTAGCCTGCACCGAAGCACGAACGCGCTCCCGTATGGCAGGCCGGTCCCGCCGAAACAACACGGGCAAGCACAGCATCGCCATCGCAATCGGCGGAGAGTGACACGACGCGCTGCGTGTTCCCGCTTGTCGCGCCTTTGTGCCACAAACCACGCGTGCGAGAGCGATAGTACATCTCGCCAGACGTCAACGTGCGTTCTAGCGCCTCCCGGTCGGCATGCGCGATCATCAGCACTGCTCCCGATGCGGCGTCCTGCGCCACCACGGTGACGAGCCCGTCGCCCTTCGAAAAATCGAGTGTGTTCAAGTCGAGCATGTCAGTCCACGGGGTCCTTGAGAAGCGAACGAACGATGTTGCCCAGCGACTGATTGGTCGCCACTGCACTTCCGCCAAATGCCGTGCGACAACCGCTCCAATCCGTAAAATGGCCGCCGGCTTCCTCCACAATGGGCTGAAGTGCGGCCGCATCCCACGGTGAAAGAACTGGATCGAGCATCGCATGCGCACGTCCGGTGGCAACGAGCAGATATCCGAAACAGTCTCCCCAGCTTCGGCTCACTGACGCCCTGTCCGCCACACGCAGATAGCCCGCTCGGTACTCCGGACGTTCGCGAAACCGCTCGTCTGTTGTGAGCACGGTAGCCCGATCGAGCTGCGCCTCGGATGACACCGCACTTCGGCTGCCATTCCACCAGCATCCCGCCCCGGTGGCCGCAACAATCAGCTCATCAATCGCCGGAAAATAGGCACCACCGGCAAGGACTTCCGTACCTTCGCAAAGCGCCACAAGCGACCCCCACAACGGGGTCCCGCGGACGAACGTCTTGGTGCCGTCAATTGGATCGATGATCCACCGACGTTTGGCATTCGGACGGTCCTCGCCGAATTCCTCACCGAGCACACCATCCTCCGGGAAATACCGGCAGATCCAATCGCGAGCTGCCATCTCCGCTGCGCGATCGGCAGCAGTCACCGGCGATCCATCTACCTTTGTCTCCACAACGAGATCCGAGCGATAATGGCGCAACGCGATACCACCGGTGAGGCGAGCCAGCTCCGCCACCGGTGAAAGGAGCGCCTCCGATTCCAGCAATGACGTGGTCATGCAGCCCGAACCGGCAAGTTGGCGGATTGCATGGCACGCTTCACATCCTGCACGGTCACGACACCATCGTGAAGAATCCCGGCGATCAACGCAGCGTCCGCGCGCGCGTCGCCCAGCACGGCACAGACGTGCTCGACGGATCCAGCCCCTCCCGAGGCGACGACGGGTACGTCAACGGCCTCCACGATCGCCTGCGTAAAAGGGAGGTCATAGCCCGTTCGCGCACCGTCCTGGTCAATGCTTGTCAACAGTATCTCGCCCGCGCCACGACGGACACACTCTGCTGCCCACTCGATCGCATCAAGCGAGGTTGGCTCGCGACCACCCTTTACGTGGACGATCCAGCGGTCACCGCAACGCTTGCCATCGATACTGGCCACTACGCATTGGCTGCCAAATCGCGTCGCCGCTTCCGTCAATAGCTCCGGGCGCGCAACAGCGGCAGAATTGATGCTCACCTTATCAGCTCCGGCGCGAAGGGCGCGACCGACATCATCTGATGAGCGAATCCCGCCACCAACGGTGAGCGGAATGAACAGCCGTTCCGCCGTCCGGCGAGCAACGTCAAGCAGATTGCCGCGGTCCTCCGAGCTGGCCGATATGTCGAGAAAAACAATTTCGTCGGCGCCTTCGCGCTCGTATCGTGTTGCAAGTTCCACCGGGTCGCCGACGTCGCGAAGGTTCACGAATTGTGTGCCCTTCACGACTCGACCACCCTTCACGTCCAAGCACACAATCACGCGCCGAGTGAGCACTACGATGGCTCCACAACCTGAAGTGTGACACCGCCCTTGGTGCTGAATACCGCGCCCGAATCGACAAATGCATCACGCACGGCCAGCCCGAGCGCCTTGAACGAAGCCTCAATGATGTGGTGCCGATCCTTGCCTCGGAGTATCCGGAAATGCAACGTGGCGCGTGCGTTGTCGCTGAAAGACCGCATGAAATGATCGTACAGGCTGCTCGGCAGCGGGCCGCGGTAGAAGGGGCGCCCGCCAAGATCGATCGCGCAGTGAACGAGCGCTTCGTCCATGGGAACCGTGCGATCACCGTACCGGGCGGCGGTGGAGGGCAGATGCCCGGCAATCGCCGTCCCCAGGCAGATGGCCACGTCCTCGATCAGATGATGCTGAAGATCCCCTGTCGCTCGGAGCGAAAGATTGAGGCCGCTGTACTTCGCGAAGGCGACCAGCATATGATCAAGAAATGGCTGGCCCGTATGTACATCGGCGGCACCGGAACCGACTGCAATCTCACAACGGATGGTTGTCTCCTTCGTCTCACGAACGATGACAGTCATACACAACTCCATAAAGAACGGTCGATCGAAGCACTCATTCGCCAAACTCACCGGCAACAACAACCGGATCCAGGACGCCGGTATACAGCGCCATGCCGATCACGACGCCAGCCAATCCCCGGTACTCCAACGCGCGCAGGTCCTGCATGGTCGTCACGCCCCCGGACGCAAACACAGGAAAATTCGAGGACTCTGCAACATCTTCCATCAATGGAAGGTCCGTGCCCTGCATCTGCCCTTCCCGATGAACTGCCGTGACAAGCAACCCGCCAAGGGGATGCGCATTGAGCTCCTCGACGACGTCGAGAATATCCAGCGGCATGGTATGAGTCCAACCGCGTGTGGTTACGCGACGTTCACGGACGTCGCACGCAACAATGATCTCGCCGGGATGGCGGCCGGCCAGCGCCGCCAACCATTCGGGTTCTTCGAGCGCGCGAGTCCCGACAATCACTCGGCTCGCTCCGGCGTCCAGAAGCTCTTCGACCAATTCGCTCGATCGAACGCCACCTCCCACTTGAACCGGAATGGCCGTATCGGACAGAAGTGACCGCACTACATCGAGGTTCGAACCGCGGCTAGTCGCGGCGTCAAGATCAACGACGTGGATACGCTGGAATCCGTATCGTTCCCAGCTGCGCGCTACTTCGAGCGGATTCTCCAGACGAATCCTCTCCTGTATAAACGATCCACCAACAAGCTGGACGCACGCTCCATCTCGCAGGTCTACGGCCGGAATGGCGATCACATCGTCGCTCCATGCGTTCTGGTGTCGAGGAGAAATGCGTGCAGAAAGCGCACGCCATCTGTAGAACTCTTCTCGGGATGAAACTGTACGCCGACGGCGTTGCCAACGCGGACGGCGGCAGGAAAAATGTCATCCTCGTGCGAACTCCACGCGATCACCCTCCTGTCATCATCAGGGCGACAGACATAGCTATTCGCATAGTAGGCCATGCCGAGTGGTGCCGCTGCGAATAGACGGTCGCCGTCAATCGCGCTAACCGTGTTCCATCCAATTTGAGGAATACGTGAGGCTCGCAATCTGGTCACACGCCCAGGAATGACTCCAAGCCCACGTCCGTCGCCCTCATCGCTTTCGTCGAAGAGCAGCTGCATTCCGAGGCAAATGCCAATCGTCGGCAGACCGCTCATAATGGCCGCCCGCATGGTTATTCGGCCAGGCGCGAGTCGCCCCACCGCTGCTCCGAATGCCCCTACGCCCGGCAGCACGAGTACATCCGTATCAACACATCGGACAGGATCGTCGTCGACGACCACCGAGACATCATCTCCTTCCAGCGCCTTGGCAAGGGAGTGCAGGTTGCCAGCCCCGTAATCAAAGATCGTGACCCTCATGGCCCAAGCTCAGCGAGTCGATCAAGCACGACCTGAAGCATTGCCCACGGGCCAATGCTGATTCGCAATGCCGAGCTGCCGTTGTCAGCAAATGCTGGAATTTCCTGCGGAAGCCCCGTGAACGCGCGAACAATGACGCCGTGTTCAGCAAGACGGCCCGCGAGCATACGCGCGCGCGCTGTCGGGATCATGATGAAATTCGTTGCAGAGGGAAGCGGAGCGAAGCCCAGCCGCTGCAGTTCAGCGATCATGCGATCGCGATTGTGTACGGCATCCGCCGCCCGCGCGAGTACCCAGGGAAGGCCATCGGGCGCGGGGTCGAGCGCGGCGAGCGCGGCTCGTTCGGCCAGCGACGTCACCTTGTACGGACCTCTCGCACGCGCGACAAACTCGATGAGCCTCTTGCTCCCCACGCCGACACCAATACGGAGCCCGGCCAAACCGAAGGCCTTGGAGAAGGTGCGCGCGACAATGAGTCGCGGACGTGTGGCCAGCAGGTCGGCGAAGATCTCTGGCGCAAATTCCGCATATGCCTCGTCAAGAAGAACGATGCCAGGCGCATGGGATATCACATACTCCACGGCGGCTCGTGAAACTGCTGTCGCGGTCGGGTTGTTGGGGGCGCAGAGGTACGTAATCTTTGCGCGACACTCGACCAGGCGCTGCGCATCGATGTCGAATTCCGCCGTGAGCGGAACAGCAACGGGCGTGAGTCCGTTTAATCGAGCAAAGAGCGGAACCATCGTGAACGTCGGCGATGAAAATGCGACGCGCTCTCCAGGCTCCCCGAACGCGCGCATCGTGGAATCGATGATGTCGTCTGATCCACATCCAGTCAGAACTGCGAGGTCATCCGTGTCGGCGAACCCGAGGTAATGGAGAACGGCGCGGCGAAGCGGCGAGCCATAGAGCGACGGATATCGCGCCATCGCCGAAGGGGGTCCCTCTCCCAGCGAACGCATGACTGCAGGTGGAGTGCCCCACAGATTCGTGTTGTCGCTCAGGTCCACGAGGGCGTTGGCAGCATCGGGAGCGTAGAGTGGCAGCGCACGAACGTCCGCGCGCGCCAGTTCATCTATCGGTGTTGAATCGGTCATGCCTCAAACCTCCCCCAAGCGCGTGCCGCCAGCGCGTGACCACCGAGACCCTCTGCCTCGGCGAACACACCGACGTCAAACGCAAGACGAGCCGCCGCCTCACGCGAGACACGCTGATACGTCGTCCAACGAACGAAGTCGAGAGTCGAGAGGCCGGAATATGAGCGAGCCGTTCCACCCGTGGGCAGTACGTGATTGGCGCCGGTCATATAGTCACCAAAGGACACTGACGCAAAGGCACCCACGAATACAGTGCCAGCGTTCCGCAGTTGCGCCAGGACGACGTCGGCATCGGATACGATCAGAAGGACGTGCTCCGCGGCGTAGGCATTCGCAAATGCGATGGCGTCTTGCATGGAATCCGCGGTCAGTACCGCACCCTGTCTCGAGAACGATTGCCGAATGATGTCGGCGCGCGGCTGTTCAGGAAGCGCGGAATCGAGCACGCGCACCACGGCGTTCGAGACCGTGGCATTGGTACACACCGCGACGACGGCCGCCATCGGATCATGTTCCGCCTGCGCGAGCATCTCCCGTGCGACCATGGCGGGATCCGCTGACTCATCCACGAGAACGAGCAGCTCGCTGGGTCCAGCCGGGGAATCGATGGCCACAACACTGGCGACCTGAATCTTTGCTTCCGCCACGTATGCGTTGCCGGGGCCAATGATGCGGTCAACGCGTGGAACACTCAGCGTACCGTACGCCATCGCAGCGATGGCACCCGCACCACCGAGCGAAAAAACACGATCCGCGTTCGCGAGCGCTGCAGCCGCGAGCACCACGGTCGACGGCCGGCTAGTGTTTCGGCGCGGCGGAGAACACATCACGATTTCCCCCACTCCGGCAACCCGCGCCGGAACCACGCCCATGAGGACGCTGCTTGGATACGCAGCCCGTCCACCAGGTGCGTACACGCCTACTCGACTGAGTGGATCAGGGCGCCGACCAACAACGATACCGGCTTCGCTTTCCGCTTCTTGCGACACCGGCAGGAAAGCTTCATGAACACGCCGAAGATTCTCAGCGGATCGCTCCATGGCAGTGCGAAGGGCTGGATCGAGGTGGTCGAGGGCGTTTGTCCATTCCTGTCGAGGTACCTCGAGTGATTCGAGTGAAACTCCATCGAACTCCTCACTGAGCGACCGCAGTGCCATGTCACCGTCGCGGCGCACACGCGCGATGATGGAGGCCGTGCCCTCGCGGATATCGGCATCATTCGATGTACCGCGTTCGAACAAGGCACTGCGCTGTTGCGATGACAAGGCGCTGATTGCACCCGTGAAACGAAGACCCGTCGCCCGGATCGAAGTGCTCATGGCATCAGTCTCTCAATTCGGGTCACGAGAATCCCTTCCGCTCCCAGGGCCTTCAGATCAGCGATCGTCCGGTAGATCGTGCTGGCGTCCACCACCGAATGGACGGCTACATGCTCTCCGCCATTCATGATATCGATCACGGTTGGACCATTGAGGCCGGGGACGATGCGCTTGACAGCTTCTAGCCGCGCGCGTGGAACATTCGCCATGACGTAGCGCTTGCCCCTCGCAGCGAGCACGCTGCCCAACGCTGCGACTAGCTCGTCCAATGCCCGAGCGCGCCGTTGATCCGTGCGCACTGCAGGCGTCGAGATCAGCCGGCTCGTTGACTCCAGCACCGTCCCAACTTCACGGAGGCCATTGACACGAAGGGTTGACCCCGTCGAAACCAGGTCTACGATGACGTCCGCTATCCCAATGTGTGGAGCAATCTCGGCGGCACCGGAGATTGGTACTATTTCGACCTCTTGCCCAAGGTCATGGAAAAAACGCCTCGTGATTCGGGGGAAGACCGTGGCAACGCGCATACCGTCGCGGATGTCCTGCACCGACGCCACGCGGCTGTCCTCCTTGGCCGCAACGGCGAGACGGCACGCACCGAAGCCAAGATCTGCCAATTCGTCCAGTTTGCGACCAGACTCCTGGATAAGGTCGAATCCGGTTACCCCGGCATCCGCGGCACCATCTGCGACGAACTCCGGGATATCCTGAGCCCGCACAAAGAGCGCCTGGAACTCACTCCCCAGAGACGCAGTGAGAGCTCGGGGCCCGGCGGCACGTATTTCAAGGCCGGCGTCGGTGAACAATTCCCGGGCCTCCTCGGAGAGGCGGCCTTTGTTGGGCAGGGCGATGCGAAGCATGCGAAGGTCGTAAAGTTGATAAAGGCGCGACAAAAAAAGGCCCGTCCTTTAGGACGGGCCGAGAGCTGAAGGCAGTTTGTGCCGAGGGAGGGTTGCTTACCCCTGCACGCGTGCGTCGCCCCGACCCGAAAGGCCGTGATGGTGCACGTGATAACGCGGGCGGGCAGTGATCATGATTGCCAAATATACCCAATAGCCAGATCCCGGTCAACCTTGTGGACCGGGATGTGCATCAGACTGCCCGTCTGTCGGGTGTCTTTTCACGGGCGTGAATTGCGCGCACGGCAGCTTGTGAATAAAATCACAATGCACCACGGGGCCCCGTGGTGCGCAGTTCACGATCAAGTTTTCGGAGGCTTCAAGAAATGCGGTTTTACGGTATTGCGCTCCTCGCGAGTGCAGCGGTCCTCGGCGCCTGCGGCGGCGAGAAGAAGCCCGCCACGGATACCGCTGCGGCCAATGCGGCTGCGGCGAGTGCGGCCACTCCAGCGGCGACGACTCCTGCTCCAGCCGCTCCTGGCGCACCGGCAGCAGCCGGCGCAGTCGCGGCAGCTCCAGCCACTGGCGCTACCCACGAAGTGAAGATGATCGGCGATGCGACGGGCTATAAGTTCGACCCGGCCAACATCACCGTTAAGCAGGGCGATGCCATCAAGTTCATCATGGTGTCCGGCGGACCACACAACGTCGCGTTCCTAAATGTCGCGGATGCAGCTGCGTCAGCGCAGCTCGATGCGAACATGTCCGGTGCAAAGATGGGCCCGATGTCCAGCCCAATGCTCATGCAGCCCAATGAGGCGTATGTTGTCTCATTCGCGAAGGTACCCGCCGGCAAGTACGACTTCACGTGCACGCCGCACGCGGCGATGAACATGAAGGGCGTCGTCACCGTCCAGTAGTAGAAGTCCGCACGCGAATACAACGGGGCGGATGCGTTTGCATCCGCCCCGTTGTGCTTTCTCGGGATGTTGGCCATTGTGGCGCGCACCCTGCGCTAGAATCTGTTCATGAGCCCGCGACGACCTTCCGTACGCCGACGATCGAGTCTGCTCGCACCGACATCGGCCACTTGGATTGCGGCTCGTGCAAGCAACACGCTCCGTCGTCCGCTATTCATCAGCGCGGTGAGCATCGTGATGTTCGCCGTCTTGCTCATTGCGTTGGTGATTGTCCCACAGCAGGCGCGTCGCGCGGCAGCTGCGATCACGACCGCCACTCCCGTCCGCCCCGATACCGAACCGTCAATTGCGTCGTTGGCACAGGCCGAGCGACGCGTAGCCGCCGCAGAAGCGGAGCTTGCGGCAGCACGGGCTCAGTTTGCGCGGCCATCCTCGACAATGCCGAGCCAGAACCCGGAAACACCGTCCGGGTCAGATTCTTCGGCCTCTCATGTACACACCCATCGCGATACCCTGGTAAATCAAGTCTCCCAATTGGGCAGGCTCATTGCGCGGTCGGAAAACGCGCCACTGCTCGGCTCATATCGTGCGCTGGCACAGGCGCCACCTATGCAAGGTGATACGAAGGTTCGACAGCTCCTCGACTCTCTCGTGGAAATCGAACGCGAGCGTGACAGCTACAGCGCGGTCGGCGGCGTCGACCCAGTATTTGTAGCCCTGACGGCCCGCGCCAACGAGTTGGGACGCAGTATCGAGAGCCTCGCAGACGCACGCCGAACGGCGCTGAAGAAGGAAATCGAAACCGTGACCCCGGCGGAACCGATCTCCATCGTAGCGCTGGAGCGGCTGGCGCTCCCCGACACGATCGCTCTGCTGAGCACGCGTGACATTGCGAGAGCTGTCACCACCACTGCAGCAACCAGGTTAGCGCGAGATCGCGCTGAGCTACAACGCCAGGACGAGCGCGAGACACGTGCGCGCGAACTCTCGAACATCGGTGCGTCACCGCGGGCAATGCTGGCAGCCGCGCTGGTCTTCGGCGCGGCGTTCGGGTTTGGTATCACGCTGCTCAGTGAGGTTCGCCATCCGAGAATCGCCAACGCGCGTGAAGCGGAGCGAGCAACCGGGGCTCGGGTCCTCGGCGTCATCGGTCCGCAGATACCGTCGTCGGAAGAAGAACGGGCTGGACCCATCCATATCGACCCCGGCGCTGGTGGACATCAGCTCATCTATCAAGACATCGCGACTGCAGGTGTGGGGACGGTCATGCTGACAATTGCCGGCGATGACCCCGCAGTCGCGGCCGTTGTTGCGATCAACTTTTCCGCGATTGCCTCGGATGAAGCCCGCGCAACCCTGTTGATCGATACGGATTTTCAGTCAAATGCGGTCATGGCGGCACTGCGCCTTCGTCCGGGCGCCGGCGTGGCCGAACTTGTCAGGGCTACAGCGAGCTGGGTCGACGTGACGCGGGTTGCACAGCTCGGTGGCAATCGCTCAATCGAGGTCGTGCCCGGTGGCGAGGGGAATCCTGCGTCGCAGCAGGTATCGGCGCTTCTCCAGCGAGACGCCGCTCGCCTCACCCGTCACTACGACGCCATCGTATTGGTCAGTTCGCTAACCCAGGTCGCTGATGGAACTCCCGTGGCACTCCCGATCCCCGACGTGATTTACTGTGCGCGGATCGGCTATACGACGATCGTCGACCTGAAAGACGCGATTTCTGCGATTCGCAAAACGGGAGCGAATGCGAGAGGGATTGTCCTTTGGAATGGGCCCGAGCCCATACTGGCCCAACTTCGCCCCACAGAGGATGCCAGTTCCAAAATTCCGGCGTTGGCATAATGAGACCACAACAGACGCAGTAACACAACATAAGACGGCATAGGCCAGATACGCACTTCAGTTTGAGGAAGTAGATGTCTGGCCTGCGAGGATGAGAGTCACCATTCCGCCGGCGAGAATGTGACTGGCGATGGCCAAGCTCTACCCGGGCGGTAGCGGAGAGTGGACCATAGCGACAAAAGGTCGGCTGTTCGTGCGTAAGCTCAATCCAGAGGCGTTCAAGGCCCTCGGTGAGCTGGGGGATAGCCGCCCTGTTCTGGCGAATGTCCGCCATGAAATGCCAAAGGTCTACCCGACACCGATCAATGTCTCCCAAACATTGAACAATGTTTGTCTTACGTCATACTGGCCGTCCCAAACATCAAAAAGGGCATCCCAACCATTGAATGAAGTCCCCCGAACTTCGCCGAGGCCAGGCCAAACACTGAAAAATCATCTCGAACACTGACAAGTCCGAGCCGCACATCGAAAAACTGATCCCGGACACTGAACAGGCTGTCCAAGCATCGGTGAGGACGAGACAGACAGTGCCAAAGCCGAACCCCACATCGCAGTGACAGGCCAAAACGCTGAATCGGACGAACCAAACATTGGGCGGGGTCTCAAACGTTGAATGGGCATTCCAAAACAATGAGTGAAATGAGCCAAACATTGGACGGGATGCTCCAAACAAAGAATCAGACATCCAACACCAATAATGCGTCGTGCCAATCAAAAAACAGCGAATTCTCACCCCGCTGAGCTGGCCATCACCCCAACCCAGTCACAACTGCCCTCGAATCGACTGTCAGCGCACCGCTTGTCGCCCGTTTGAACTACCAACTAGGCTTCGCGATGCCATTCATGTGGGCAGATACACTCCTCAGCGCCGAGCGCGCTCACCTGTTCCGACTGCTGGCTTGGAGCGCGACAAGCGTTCTCATGGGCACCGTCATCCTTGCGTGGCTACGGATTGGCAATCGCCGCTCACTCCTGTTGCAGCACTTCGGCCTTCAAACAGTTGGCTGGGGAATGGTGGATGCGACCCTGGTTGCGAAGCGCCTCCAACATACCCTGCCTCGCGATCTGTCCGCGGCGACACGACTGGACCGACTGCTCTGGCTGAATATCGGTCTCGATGTCGGGTACATCCTGGTTGGACTGACACTCCTCGTCGCCGGATGGCGGCTAGGGCGCAAACTCGGCGTGATCGGTGCCGGCCTGGGGATCGTGGTGCAGGGCGCGGCGTTGGCGTTGCTCGACCTGATGCTGGCCGCGCAAATATCGCGATAACGCGCAAAGGGCAACGCAGCTCCCACGTGCCGCAAAAAGAGACTGTTGACGACGGCGTGGTCGTCTTGCATTGGACGATGTGCGCGACAACGATATCGACAACCGCCGCGTTGTGTGAGGCGTGCGGTGATGGAGCGTGTGCTGTATCTTTCGCTCCCGGTTCCAGCGTGTGGGCACATCCTGCCGTCTCGCGTGAGGTAATGACGATTCGCGGCTACTCCGATCGCATCAACCACGCTTTTGCCTTCGCGGCAAAGCACCACGACCGAATGGTTCGGAAAGGGACGCGGCTTCCCTATCTGACACACCCGGCAAACGTGGCCGTGATTCTCGCGCGCTACGACCAGGACGAGCAGACCGTCGTCTCCGGCATTCTGCACGACGTGATCGAGGATTGTGTCCGCGACGGCTATACTCGCGATATGCTGGAGCAGCGCATCGGCGACAAGTTTGGTCCGGAAGTCCTGGAGACGGTGCTTGCGGTGACACACCGTGTTGTGGACGAAGAAGGGATCGAACTCTCGAGCGAGGAGCGAAAGGACGACTACCTGGCGCGGCTTGCTGCTGCCTCAGAGCGCGCCCGATGGGTCTGTGCTGCCGACAAGATTCACAACGGCAACTCCATCCTTGCGGACCTCAATCGTACACTCGATCCGGATACAGTCTGGTCGCGTTTCAATGTCGGCCGGCTTGGCACGGTGCGATGGTACCGCCGGGTGCACGACCGCCTGCGCGAACTACACTTCGCTGGGGCAATCATGGACGAATTGCGGGATGTTGCCGAACGTCTCGAGCACTGGACCCCCTAATACCACGTCCGGTGCGCCACGGGAGCTGTGCGTCATGGCGTGCTCACACCAGAGTGAGTGTGTCGACGACCGGAGCCGGGTAGGTTCGCGTGACGTAGTCCTCGAGGATGACAAGGAAATCCTGCACGATGCGATCTCCCTTGAGCGTCGTGAGAAACTTCCCGTCCATGTAGACCGGAGCCTTCGGCTCCTCGAACGTCCCGGGCAGCGAGATGCCAAGATTGGCGTGCTTCGACTCACCGGGACCGTTCACCACGCAGCCCATGACGGCCACGTTCATGGTTTCGACTCCGGGGCGTGTAGTCTTCCAAACCGGCATCTGCTCGCGCAGATACGTCTGGATGTCTTCCGCCATATGCTGAAAGAACGTTGATGTTGTCCGTCCGCATCCCGGGCACGCCGTGACTTGCGGGGTGAAGCTGCGCAATCCAAGCGACTGCAGGATCTGCTGCGCAACGATCACCTCTTCGGAGCGATCACCGTTTGGCTTTGGCGTGAGTGATACCCGAATCGTGTCGCCAATGCCCTTTGCAAGGAGAATCGACAGTGCGGCAGCACTCGCGACTTGACCCTTCATGCCCATCCCTGCTTCGGTGAGGCCGAGGTGCAAGGGATAGTCACAGCGTGATGCCAGACGCTCGTACACATCGACAAGGTCAGGGACATGCGAAACCTTGGCCGAGATCAGAATGCGGTCATGGCCAAGACCGACCTCCTCGGCCAGTTCAGCAGAACGTAGCGCGCTGGCGAGCATCGCCTCGATATAGACGTCCTTCGCAGTATGAGGCGATCCTGCCGCCGCATTTTCGTCCATCATCTGGGTCAGGAGATCCTGGTCGAGCGAACCCCAGTTGACTCCAATGCGAACAGCTTTGCCGTTGTCGACTGCAAGCTGAACGATTGTGCGAAAGTTCTCGTCCCGACGTTTTCCTCCAACATTCCCCGGGTTGATACGATACTTCGCGAGGATGCGAGCACATTCCGGATACTTGGCCAGCAACAGGTGTCCGTTGTAGTGGAAGTCACCGACGAGTGGTACGGTAACTCCAACGTCGGCAAGTCGTGCAGCAATTTCCGGCACGCTGGCGGCGGCGTCCTCGTTATTTACCGTGATGCGCACGAGCTGCGAACCCGCGGCCGCCAGTGAAACAACCTGCGCTGCCGTGGAGCTCGCGTCGGCCGTGTCCGTGTTCGTCATCGACTGCACGACGACAGGGTGCGATGATCCGACGGGAACCGAGCCAACGACCGCGACGACGGTGCTTCTACGAGAGGTGAAAGCCACGGGTAGGAAGTGGTGAGAGACTCTGGAATGTACCGTCCCTGCCCTCGTGTGCGGAACGGAGGCGACATAACTTCTGCCTGCCGTCCCAGGTCGCACGAGCAGCGGTATCAACGAGTGAGGGAATGATGGCTGGAGAAAACGAAGGTCAGGCGGAAACTGATATCCCGGCGGGAGGGAACAACGCCCCCGTGCCACGCGTCCGCGTTCGGAAGAAGTGGCCATACGTGGTCTTTGGTGTGGTGGTCGTTCTCCCGATCGTGCTCTTCACCGCCTGGACGTCTGTCTCTCTGAATTGGAGCTACTCCAGTGGCATACGTTCAGGGTATTTGCAGAAGTTCTCCAGGAAAGGCTGGGTCTGCAAAACATGGGAAGGCGAGATTGCCATGGTGAACATGCCGGGCGCGGCGCAGGACCGCTGGAGCTTCTCGGTTCGGGACGAAAGTGTCGCAGGGCAGATTGAGAAGCTGATGGGCGCGCGCGTGGCTCTGACATACGCGCAGCACGTAGGCGTACCGGGGTCCTGCTTTGGAGAAACCGAGTACTTCATCACCGCGGTGAAAGCAGTTCCCTGACCGTGTAATGCTGGGCGGATGCCGTAGGGGTTGAAAGGATGCGGTCCCAACTATTGACCACCGTTTTAGGCGTTGCTACGTTTGCCGCTGCTGAGGGCCACGGTGCGTCCGAGCCTCGGCAAGTTGTGGCGGGACATCGGTGAGCCCGCGGTGTCAGGTATTGTCGGGGTACGGCACGATCCGCTCCCTAGACAATCAGCTTCCTCAGGAGTGGGACATGCGTACGACCGGCAAGGTGAAGTGGTTCAACGACGCGAAGGGCTTTGGTTTCATCACCCCGGATAACGGAGAAAAAGACTGCTTCGTGCACTACAGCGCGATTCAGGGCAACGGCTTCAAGTCGCTGGCCGAGGGAGATGCGGTGGAGTTCGACATCGTGCAGGGCGCCAAGGGCCCCGCGGCCGAGAACGTTTCGAAGGCCTGATCGCTGTCCTGCTCGACCAAAGGGGCGAAGCATCCAGCTGGATGCTTCGCCCCTTTGTCATTGCGGCCTCACTCTTCTGCGCGCCGTGGCGGCCGCCCTCGACGAGGACGTGGCGCGGACTCAAGCCCGTCTCGAATACGTGCGTCTAGGATTCGCTCAATGTCCGGAAGGTCCATCACGATCGTGATCCGACCGCGCCGAAGGGTGCCTCGGCTTTCCCCACCCAACAGCTGTGTCGCCACCTGAACGGCATGACGAACGCCAAAACTGAGCTCAGTGTGAAGCTCCCTGACGACGGCGAGGTGGAGTAGGGAAGAATATGGAAGTAGTCGCGGGCTTCCACGGAGGGAGTGGACGACGTCAGGAATACCAAACTGCGATAGGACGTTGTCGGTCCATTTCTGCGGAGCATCAATCGCAAGCGATGCGATAGCAACATCATACAGTCGCACTAATTGTTCCTATTTAAAAAGGAAAAAATTGCCTACACAGCAATACCTCATTTAATCCTATTATAAAAGGATAATTACTAGCAGGGCAAAATATCACGGACCGTCACCCCAGCGCAATATCCGACGCCTCGTTGGCACGGTTATCGAAGAGGAGAGAACCCCTACCTTCGATCTCTGGAGACCGGTATGACCATGAGGCTTCTGACACTCGCCGCGCTATGCGCCATGACCGCTACCCCAATATTGGCGCAGGGACGGACGACAAATTCCGTGAGCATAGCAGGCGGTATCGCAGCACCGACAGGAAATCTCGGTGATGCCACGGACTTGGGCTACAACGTCGCCCTCGGCCTGAACGTCGGCGGACCGAAGGTACCCATCGGATTGCGATTCGAAGGCGGGTATGATGGGTTCGGTCAGAAAAGCGGCAACGGCGACGTCAGGCTCCTCAACGCAACCGCCAATGCCGTCTTCAACATCGGCACCCAATTGAATAGCCCTTACCTCATCGGTGGTCTGGGCTTCTACAACGAGCGGGTCACAGCGGGAAACGGCTCTCTACGCATCGAAAGCTCGAGAAACGCCGCGGGAATAAACGTTGGAGGGGGCCTGCGTTTTCCGCTGAGCGGCTTGAGCACATTCTTCGAAGCGCGCTACCACCTCATGTTCAATGATCAGAACGGAGGGTCAAATACCCAGTTCATCCCGATCACCTTTGGGATCATGTTCTGAGTCGCACGCCAGGCGCTCACTTTCGGGGCTTCGCGCGACGCGTCGGAGCGGCGGCCAAGGGATCATCGGGCCATTCGTGTTTTGGGTATCGCCCTCGCAAGTCCTTGCGGACCGCAAAATAGGACGAGCGCCAGAAACCAGCGAGATCGCGCGTTACCTGAACCGGTCGATGCGCTGGTGACAGAAGATGGAGCGTCAAGGGTACGGCCCCACCTACTACAGCAGGTGTGCGTGCCAAGCCAAACATCTCCTGCAAACGAACCGCGAGCACCGGTGATGAGGGAACTGCGTAATTGATCGGAAGGCGACTGCCCGTTGGTACGACGAAGTGTGTTGGAGCTAGAACATCGAGGTCACGACGTTGCTCCCAGCTCAACTGACGTGCCAACAGCGATGCCAGTGGAAGGCGCTCCACGTCCGCTCGCCTTCGCACCGAAGCGAGCGACGGTCGCAACCAAACATCCATGGAGGCCACAAGGGCCTCGTCGCCCCAATCAGGCCACGCCGGGTTAATCGTGCGAAGGAACCCGACACGTTGCCGAAGTATCGTCGCCTCATCGTCCCACTCAAGCGCCAAACCATCACCGCGAGTGATCGCATCGAGGATCGCGTCCGCGAGTAAATCAGGACTGACTTCGCGTAGTGCCGACTCCTTGAGGATGAGCGCCCCAAGGCGCTCCCTTCGGACGGCGACGACAGCCCCACCTACCGCGTCCCACTGTACGACGGTTTGAGATTCAATGTCGTCGCCAAAAACGGCTTCGATATCGACGCGACTGACCGGTGCGGCGAGGTAGATGTGCGAGTCGGGGGATCGGCCGTCGAGTTCAGCAACGGCCAAGAACGCGGAATCAGTCAGTGAGCCGGCGTCGGCCAACACGGCGCCCGTACCGTTGCGAAGAAGAAATCGGTCGACATCGGCACCGCGTCGTTGCGCAAGACGATCCGGATAGGCCAGCATCAACAGTTGCCCGGTGGCTTCCTCGACAATGTCTTCCGCTTCATCGACACGAAGGTGACGACGCAAAGCCATGCTCTGATCGCGAACGCGACGTACGACGTCCCTGTCAATATCCGAACGGTGCAGGCCCCCCGCACTCGCGAGCACCGAAACTCGAGAGCGCAAATCGCTATCGCGAATGAGTGCATCGCGCCGAAACAGGTCGCGCTCGCCCAGAAGCGATGCAACCACACATGCCGTAGCGCCAAGCCCGTGCGAGTGGCCGCCGAGCAACATGTGTGCAAGTCGCGGGTGAACGGCGAGTGCCGCCATCGCCCGGCCGTGCGGCGTAATGCCAAGGTTCGCATCGAGCGCCCCAAGCTGACCAAGCAGCTGGCGTGCCTGTGACAACGCGGCTGCGGGCGGAGCGTCAATCCACCGCAGAGTGCCAGCGTCCCTGATCCCGGCAGAAGCGAGATCCAGAGCCATCGGAGCAAGATCCGCGTCAAGAACCTCAGGCCGACTCCCTTCAGTCAGGTGGGCATCCTCTTCGGAAGCCCAGAGGCGGTAGCACACGCCCGTGGCCGTCCTGCCGGCACGGCCTGCGCGTTGATCCGCCGACGATCGCGATTCGCGAACGGTATCGAGCCGAGTCATCCCTGTGCGCGAAGAGAAGCGCGGAACTCGCGACAATCCGCCGTCCACGACCACTCGTACTCCGTCAATCGTCAGACTTGTCTCCGCGATGGACGTGGCCAAAACCACCTTCCGCAGGCCAGCCGATGGCCGCGCGAGCGCCGCGTCCTGGGCAGTCGACGAAAGATCTCCAAAGAGGGGCAGAACCCTGACGTGCGACGGCAGCTCCGCGCCTTCGAGCAGCCGATGACAACGACGGATCTCCCCAGCACCTGGCAAGAACGCGAGCACGTCGCCGTCGTCAACGGCAAGCGCATGGCGCACCGCGGAAGCAACCGCCTCCTCGACTCGCATCTCCTGGCGATTCGGACGATGTCGCACCTCGACGTAGAACCGGCGTCCCTCGCACGAGACAATGGGCGCGTTGCCGAGCAACGCGGCAACCGCGAGAACGTCCAGTGTGGCGGACATGACCAGCACGCGCAGGTCAGGCCGAAGCACCTCCTGCGACTCAAGCGTCAGTGCCAGTCCGAGATCCGCCTGAACGCTCCGTTCGTGAAACTCATCGAAAAGAACTGCGCCAAATGACTCCAGGGCGGAATCGTCCAGGATCATTCGGGTCAGCACACCCTCCGTGACGACCTCGATGCGTGTTGTCGAGCCGACTCGCGACTCGCCTCGAACCCGAAACCCCACGGTTGCACCAACCGGCTCACCCAGCATCATCGCCATGCGGCGCGCCGCCGCTCGTGCGGCGATACGTCGTGGCTCGAGGATCAGGATACGTTTGTTCCGCAGCCATGGCTCGTCCAGCAACGCGAGCGGCACTCCGGTCGTCTTTCCTGCACCGGGTGGTGCAACGAGCACCACCGCAGGCGACGAAACCAAAAGTTCACGCAAGCGCGGAAGTACCTGCTCGATCGGGAGTCCCGCATCAGGCCCACCACCAAGACGCATTCGTAGAATCTAGCTCCGTTCGATATCGGGACACAGGACACCCACGCGAACACGATGACCAAGTTCGAGTTCTTCCGAAGCTCCCAAATCAGCACCGACTGTGACCAGTGTGGCGGGCGGGTAGACCTGCTGAAGGGTGGGGTCTGTACGCAGTGTCGTCGAATCCTCTGCTGCCGGCATTTGCACGGCTCATGGCTGAGACGACTGATCGCCGACCTGCGGGGAGGAGCAACGTGCATCTTGTGCCGAACGTCGCACACGTGATGGTCGTTCCGCTCAAGTGCTCGCCGTGGCGACTGGCAGTGTTCCGCCCAGTGAATAGTTGATGCGTGGATCGGGCGCATGTATCCACCCACCGGCGCCGCTACCCTGACGCACTGATCGACGGAACGCCGTACCTCCGCTAGTATTGTCCGAGGCCAACCCGCAACTCGACCCGGCCCCCATGCCGCGTCACTCCCCTCCTGCCCGAGCTATGCGCGGTCGATCGTCCATCCTGTTTGTCGTTGTCGCCGCCGCGGTATTTGCACCGGGCGCGCCAACCGCCGGTCAGGCGGTGGCACCCAAGCCAGCGGAACCGACTCTTTCCATCACGCAAGCCATCGTCCGACGGGAGATAGATCAGGACGTCACCATACAAGGCCGTGCAGTGGTGGCTGCCGGCAAACTCCAGTCGAGTGCGTTCGACATCGCGGTGCAGGATGCGTCGGGCGGCATTCGCATCTTCTCACGCAATCAGCAACCCGAGGTGCACGAAGGCGACAGCATTGTCGCCACCGGCAAGATCAAGAGCTATCGAGGAAACCTCGAGCTTGCGGCCACCAAGGTGGAGGTCGTCAATGCACCGCGACGAGTCGTGCTGCCACTTGACCTGCCCATTGAGCAGGCGGTTATCGCCCAGCATCCGGGCCAACTGATTCGCGTGCATGGACGTGTCGCGGGCGTCGGCCACAGTGAAGGCGGTGAATATCTTCGCCTTCGTGATGCGGCCTCCACCGCGCACGGTACACTGACCATCTGGGTACCGGCCAACCATGGTGCTCCGATCAGCTTGTCGCGCATTCGCGAACAGGACAGCATGGTTGTCACGGGCATCGTCACGTCGTATCAGGACAATGCCGAGGACCCGGTGGTGTGGCAACTGGTTCCTCGGGACGCAGGGGATGTGCAGGTGGGTCTGACGCCAAAGTCTCTTCCAGCGTGGTTGCTGTGGAGCGCGCTCGGAATAGCAATCGCGGTAGGTGGGTTTCTCGCGTTCGGTCGTGTTGGCGCAAGGCGGCAACTACGGGCATTGCGTGAAACCGACGCTCGCTACCGCCAGCTGCTCGCCCTGCTGCCTGACGCCGTGATCGTACACGCCGGCGGCGAGATTCTGTTCACCAATCCGGCGGCGGCGGAACTGCTGGGTCAGCCGAGTGAGCAACCGCTGATAGGGCAGCAGCTCGTTCGATACGTACACAGGGACTCGTTGGCATCGTTCTCCGAAGACAGCGCCGATCACGACGTGGTGCCTTCGGCGCGCGCGCCGCGCCCTCGCGCTCGGATGCTCGATGTGGCTGGCAACGTCGTGGATGTCGAGGTCGCCTCGAGTCGGTGCGTCTATCACGACCGGCAAGCGATGGTCTTGCTGGCGCGTGACATCACCGCGCAACTGCGGTACGAACGCGACCTGCATGCGCTGGCCCTGGTGGACGAACTCACCGGGCTTCAGAACCGACGCGCCTTCACTCTGTTTGCCGAACAGGAACTCGCCCGTGCTCGCCGACACGGCAGTACGCCCGTCCTGGTATTTGCGGACCTCGACGGGCTGAAGCGCATCAACGACGAGCACGGGCACGCCGCAGGGGATGCAGCCATTCGTCTCGTCGCGAGCGCCCTTCGCAGCATCTTTCGGGAGACAGATATTGTCGCACGATGGAGCGGTGATGAGTTTGTCGCCCTGATGGGTGAAGGCAGCGGCGAAGCAGCGCTGCTCATCGCGGATCGCCTCGATGGGGCTATCGCAGCACAGACCCCTTCCAACCTTCCCTATGTCGTCACGGCAAGCGTGGGCGCCAGTCCGCTTGATCCGGCCTTGCCTCTCCGTGACGCGATGGAGCGCGCCGACGCTGAACTGTATGCGCAGAAGAAGCGCAACAGGCGAAGCAAGATCAGGCCAACACCAATTGGCATCGACGTGTTGAAGCAACAGCGCTAGCTTCGGGGTGTACACTGGTGCCTGGACATCGGCGCCTTCTCGGGACGTACCGCGGGAGAAACCATATGGCTGACGAATCGAACATCAACCGGCGCGACATGCTCGCGTCGACATTCCGCGTACTCGCGGCGGGTTCAGTTGCTGGCGTATTCTTTCCGGCGCTCGTGTCGGCGGGCACTCCCGGCACGTTGATCACCGTGTACAAGGATGCGTCCTGTCAGTGTTGCGCCAAATGGGTACTGCATCTGAGCCAGAACGGTTTTGCCCCGAAAGTCATCGAGCGCACCGATATGAACGCCATCAAGGACAGCATGGGCGTGCCGGTTGCACTGCGCTCGTGTCACACGGCCGTCATTGCGAAGTACATCGTCGAAGGGCATGTGCCGGCCGCTGACGTGCGACGACTGCTTGCCAGCACGCCGCAAGGCGTCGCAGGCCTGGCCGCTCCGGGAATGCCGAGTGGCTCTCCTGGAATGGAGATGCCCGGGCGGCTGGACAAGTACGACGTCATCGCTTTCACGACGAAGGGGACAACGAGCGTCTTCGCTCGCCATGGTTGAACATGGTTCACCGTGGGGCACGGCCACGGTCGAGGTGCCGTCCGGGCGGTACCCGACCGTCGTCGTGCGTCCAGCCCTGTAGATGGCTGCGCTAAACCGCGGTGTTCGTGGACCGCGGAGCGGGTGGAGGCAGGAGCGCAACGCGAGCCGCTTCGAGCTGAACGCGCACCGCCTCAGGTCCCGTGCCGCCGTCTACTTCGCGTTTGAGTACTGACGCCTCGGCACTGAGTGCGTCGGTGACATCGCTGCCGAACAACGGGTGCGCAGCACGAAACGATGACGCCGGAAGCGCCTGCATCTCAATTCCGGTTGCCTCACTCTCACGAACGAGCATTCCAACGGCGCCATGCGCTTCTCGGAACGACGCACCTTTGCGAACCAGATAGTCCGCCAGGTCCGTCGCCATCATGGTGCTTGATAGCGCGGCTTTCATGCGCTCTGGCTTGAACGAGCATTCGGCAAGGGCCCCTGTGACGGCAGGAAGCACGAGAAGCAGAGTATCGGTCGCATCGAACAGTGTGCGCTTGTCGTCCTGAAGGTCCTTGTTGTAGCTCGTTGGCAAGCCCTTGAGTGTCGCCAGCAACGAGACAAGGTCTCCAAGCATGCGTGCGGCCGACCCGCGTGCGAGTTCCAGTGCATCCGGATTCCGCTTCTGCGGCATCATGCTGGATCCGCTCGTGTACCCATCGCCGAACTGCACGAAACCAAACTCGCTCGACCCGTAGACGATCAGGTCTTCGGCGAGCCGCGAGAGGTGGGTGCCGATCATCGTGGCTGCAAACAGAACTTCGGCAACGAAGTCTCGATCACTTACCGCGTCGATGGAGTTCTGTGAGACAGCGTCGAAACCGAGGGTGCCCTGAAGCAGTACCCGCGAAATCGGGTACGCGCACCCAGCCACCGCGCCTGATCCAAGCGGCAGTACAGCAGCGGATCGCTGTGCCGCCCTGATGCGAGCACGATCACGTTCAAGCGGCCAGAAGTGCGCGAGCATCCAATGTGCGCCGGACACCGGAATCGCGCGCTGCATGTGCGTGTACGATGGCATCAGGGCCCGCTCGAGGGTCGCGGCTTGATCGATCATTGTCTGTTGAAGGCCACGAACCGCGATGTCGAGTCGCTGGCACGCGTCCATGGTCCAGAGTCGCGTGGCGGTGGCGACCTGGTCATTGCGACTCCGTCCCGTGTGGAGCTTGGATGCGACGTCGCCAATCTCATCGTGCAGCAAGCGATCAATGAGCGTGTGCACGTCCTCGTCCGACGGCGCTGGTTGCTCGCCCGCGTCGAGGCGCGCGGCTACAGTTTCGAGCCCGCGTTCCAAAGACTTGCTTTCGTCGAGCGTGACGACGTTGGCGCCCCAGAGCGCCATGGCCCACGCTTGCGACAATCGGATGTCATATGGCCATAGCCGAAAGTCAGTGCCAATGGAGTTGTTGAGCGCATCGAACGCAGCGGTAGGGCCGGCGCCGAAGCGGCCGCCCCACAGCTTGTGTGATTTTGGCGGCAACGTGGTCGCCGCTTCGAGGGCAGTCGCAGTGCTCACCCTGCCCGATTCGCTCGTTGGCATTCTCGAGGCTCCTCGTTCCTAGACGCCGGCCAATTCTTCGATGGGCACGGTAGTAGCCGCGGCCTGTGCTGCCGCGAGCTCCTGATCCTTGATGGCGCGCACGCGTGCGGGGAGCGCAAACAAGCGAATGAAGCCTGCGGCGTCACTCTGCTGGTAAACGTCGTCCTCGCCAAAGGTCACGAAACGCTCGTCATACAGCGCGTGGGCGCTCTCGCGGCCCACGACCGACAGAGCTCCCTTGAACAAGCGAAGGGTAACGGTTCCCGTGATCCGCTCCTGCGTCACGTTCACGAAGGCGTCGTATGCCTCACGTTCCGTCGTCCACCACCGTCCCTCGTACACGAGATCAGCATATCGTGGCGCGATCATGTCCTTGGCCGAGAGCGTCTTGCGATCGAGCACGAGCTGTTCAAGCTCGGAGTGCGCCGCATAGAGGAGTGTACCACCAGGGGTTTCGTATACACCACGCGACTTCATGCCAACCATTCGGTCTTCGACGAGGTCGATACGGCCAACACCATGGCGGCCTCCAATCGCATTCAGGGCGGTGACCAGTGCGACCGGACCGAGCTTCTTCCCGTTCACGGAGACCGGCGTACCAGCGTCGAAGCCGATGACGACATCCTCGGCCGCATCGGGCGCCTGAACGGGGTTGGTCGTGAGCATGAACAGATCATCCGGGGGCGCTGCATTGGGATCTTCGAGAATGCCGCCCTCGTGCGACAGGTGCCAGAGGTTTGCGTCGCGCGAATAGATCTTTTCCTTGGTGGCGACGATCGGAATCCCCTTGGCCGTTGCGTAGTCGATGGCATCTTCGCGGCTGCGGATATCCCACTCACGCCACGGGGCAATGACGGGTAATTCCGGTGCCAGGGTGGCAAAAGTCATCTCGAAGCGGACCTGATCGTTGCCCTTGCCGGTGCAGCCATGTGCCAGGGCATCGGCGCCTACGCGGCGCGCCACTTCCACCTGGCGCTTGGCGATGAGCGGCCGAGCCATCGCTGTGCCAAGCAGGTACTTGCGATTGTACACGGCCCCGGCGCGAAGCGTCGGAAAGATGAAATCGCGCACGAACTCCTCACGCAAGTCCTCGACGTAGCACTCCTCTGCGCCCGAGGCGAGGGCTTTTTCGCGCACACCCCGAAGCTCGTCGCCACCCTGCCCAATGTCGGCAGCTACGCAGATCACCCGCGCGTCATAGTGCTCGCGCAACCATGGAACGATGATCGAAGTGTCCAGACCGCCAGAATAGGCGAGAACAATGGTACGAGGCATCTCGGCTCCTGAGTAAATACTATGCAGAACTAATGCATATTTAAACAGAACATGCCGTCGCGTCAAGCCTCCGCCCAAGGCGTTGGAGGGGATTGGCGCTCAGCCCTCGCCGGCGAGTTCGAGAAGACGCTTGGTTAACGTGGCTCGCGCCTCAGCCGAGCGGGTGACTATCAGAATGGTATCGTCTCCCGCAATGGTTCCCAGTACTTCTGGGAACTCCTCCTGATCGATGGCTTCGGCAATCGGCTGGGCGCCACTGCGTACCGTATGCAGGACGATGAGCTCGCCCACGCCGTCTATTCGCGAGAACAACTGCGGTAAAAGATTGCCAAGGAAAGGTTTATCGTCGTCGTCCGAGAGCGACTCCGGTAGTACATAACGGCCACCGTCGTCGGTAGGCACTCGTGCCAGACCCAGGTCCCGGAGGTCGCGTGACAGCGTTGCCTGTGTGGCATCCATGCCGCGCCCAACAAGGAGTTGCCGCAGGTCTTCCTGGCTACCAACTACATGCGACGACACAAGGTCGAGGATAACGGACTGACGTACTTGCTTCTTGGTCATTGACCCTCCAGAGGACACGCCAGTCTACACCCAACCATGCGGAGCCGGAAGCAGGGATTGACCAACACGTAATGTATGATTATGCATTATGCTGTGAATAAGATTCCCGTCGGCATCCTCGGCGCAAGCGGCTATGCTGGCCGCGAACTCTCCGCGCTCATCATGCAGCACCCCCGCTTCTCGCTCGCATTCGCGACAGCGAATGAACAGCGGGGGCAGCGCGTGCGCTTCGGTCGCAAGGAACTGACATTCACGGCGAGTGATGACGCAAATCTTGGAAGTGTAGCCCTCGTGTTCTCGGCGCTCCCTCACGGCGCCTCACTGCCATGGGTAGAACGCGCGCGGGCAGAAGGTGCTCGTATCGTCGATCTATCCAGCGACCTGCGTCCTGGCAACGGGCAAGAGCACGTCGGTGCGGTTTACGGTATGCCGGAGCTTGGCGCATCCACGCGCGCCGCGATTCGGTCGGCGCAGATTGTCGCGAACCCAGGCTGCTATCCAACGTCCATCCTGCTCGCGCTCGCTCCTCTCTTCACGACCGGCCTGATCGCACCGGGCGCCACCATCGTTGCCAATTCCGCGAGTGGGGTGAGCGGTGCCGGCAATGCACCCAAGCGTGAATTGCTGTTTGCCGAGGTGGCGGAGGACTATCGCGCGTATGGCGTGGGGAACACTCACCGCCACCTCAAGGAAATGACCGCGACAGTGGCCACACTCGGCGGCGACGCCGACATTGTCTTTACGCCACACCTGCTGCCTGTCGCGCGTGGTATTCTTTCAACGATCACAGTGCCCCTCGTCGCGCCACTTGCCGACGCGCTCGCACCGTATCGCACAGCATACAACGGCGAGCCATTCGTCGAGATCGTGACCGAGCAGCCCACATTGCGCGATGTCGTGCGGCGCAATGTCGTGCGATTGACGGCCACCGCAATTGGGGGCATCCGCTCACCAGTACTCCTCGTCACCTCTGCGATCGACAACCTTGTGAAAGGTGCCGCCGGCCAGGCTCTGCAGAACGCGAACCTGATGTTCAATCTGGACGAATGCGCGGGGCTGCCTGAATGACCCGCGTGATTAAAGTGGGAGGGCGTCCGCAATCCGATTCGGCGTTGCCCGCGGCGCTTGCGGCTGCCCATCGCGCCGTGCCGGGCTCATTGATTGTTGTGCATGGCGGCGGCGACGAGGTCTCCACGCTGCAAAAAATGTATGGCGTGCAGGCGCAATTCAGAGGTGGCCGACGCGTCACGAGTCAGCTCGATCTCGAGATCATTCGCATGGCCCTGTCTGGATCCGCGAACAAGCGCCTCGTGAGCGCCCTGGTCGGGGTCGGCATCATGGCCGTCGGCGTGTCGGGCGAGGATGCTGCACTGCTGTCGGCCGCGCCGCTGGATCCGTCTGAATATGGTTTTGTCGGAACCCCGGCGGATGTAAACGTTGATTTGCTCGCGCATCTCATGGCTGGTGGCTATGTGCCGGTCGTGTCACCAGTCAGCCGTAGTACAGATTCGGCACTCAGCCCTGTACTCAATGTGAACGGGGACGACGCCGCTGCACGAATTGCCGTGGCTGTCGAAGCGGAGGAGTTGCTGCTGGTATCGGATGTCGCAGGCGTGCTCGTGAACGGCATCCCCGTCACACTGCTTGGATCCGAGGATGCACAGCGCTTGATCGACGATGGAACCGCCAATGGTGGTATGGGCGCCAAGCTACAGGCTGCACTCGCTGCATTGGATGGCGGAGTGGAGCGAGTCCGAATATCGGACATTGCCGCGATTCAACAACTCGACCGCGGCACTCTTTTGACGCGAGTGGGGAGTGTGTGCGCATGACAGCACCAACCGTGAGGCCGATGACTGACGCCACCGATTTGACGCCAACGCAAAAGACTGCCGGTCTTCCAATATCGATCGAGAGCCCGATCGTGGGAACATACAAGCGTGCGCCGGTGGAGTTCGTGCGAGGCCATGGCGTGCATCTGTACGACGCCGAAGGAAAGGCGTATCTCGATTTTGTGAGTGGCATCGCAGTCAACGCGCTGGGCTACGACGACGCCGGTCTCAAGGCTGCCCTGCATGCCGCGGCCGACCGCCTCATCCACACGTCGAATCTGTACAACACGTCGCCAGGCGAGCAACTGGCTGCCGCGCTCGTTGCGAAGTCATTTGCGGACAAGGTGTTCTTCTGCAATTCTGGCGCTGAAGCCAATGAAGGCGCATTCAAGTTTGCACGTCGTTGGGCACGTACGCTGGGCGACGCGAAACATGAGATTCTCGCACTGCGCGGGGCCTTCCACGGACGTTTGTTCGCCACACTCGCTGCCACGGATCGCCCCTCGTATCGGCTACCCTTCCGACCACTCACGCCAGGCGTCTCGATTTTCGAGCGTGACCTGAACGAGCTTGATGCCGCGCTGAGCGAAGACACCGTTGCGGCGCTGATCGTGGAGCCGGTTCAGGGCGAGGGTGGTGTGCGCGTGCTGGATCATGGATTTCTTCGCGAGCTTCGCGCCGTGACGACGGCGCGCAACATCGCGCTCATCTTTGATGAGATACAATGTGGTCTTGGCCGTACGGGATCACTGTTCGCGTACGAGCAGACCGGGGTCATTCCGGACATGGTGACTTTGGCCAAGCCGATTGCCGGCGGGCTCCCCATGGGCGCAATCCTCATGACCAACGAGATTGCTGCCACGATCAAGGCTGGCGACCACGGCACGACTTTCGGCGGCGGTCCCTTCGTTGCATCGGTTGCACTGCACGTATTCGAGCGCCTGTCGGATCCTGCCTTGTTGCAGCACGTGCAAGAGACCGGTGCGTGGTTTGGAAAGCAGCTCAACGATCTCGCGCATCGCACCAGCCGTATTCGTCAGGTGCGAGGAGCTGGGTTGATGTGGGGCATCGATGTCATGGGAACAGCGGCACATGTCGTCAGTGAAGCGCTTGGTCATGGCCTGCTGGTATGCTCCGCGGGCGAATACACGGTACGTCTGCTGCCGCCGCTCGTGTCCACCCAGGATGAATTGACGCGCGGCCTGCAGATTCTCGAAGAAATTCTCTGATGGCGCCTGATCTGTTCGTGCGACGTGCGCGCCCGCAGGACGCGGCGGCCATTTCGCGACTGAACAACACGTTCGCGGACGAAGGCCAAATGCTGCGCCGGTCGCCCGAGACGATTTCCCTGGCCATCGACGACTATGTCGTTGTGCAGAATATGGCGGGGGAACTTCTCGCCTGCGGTGCGCTCAAGGAATACTCCCCCAGTGTGGCGGAAGTTGCTGCAATCGCGGTTTCAAAGCACGCCCACGGCAAGGGGCTCGGTCGTGCGATCGTAAACGCCGTAGAGACGCTGGCGCGCAAACGCGGGGTCTACGACGTGTTCGCGCTCACGCTCCAGCCAGAGTTCTTTTCCGCCATCGGATATCTCCGAGTCGACCGGGCCAGGTACCCGGAAAAGATTCGTCGCGATTGCCTGGCCTGTGCGCGCAGGTTTGCGTGCAATGAGATCTGCTTTGCCAAGAATCTGCTGCTGGCGGAGATCGAACAGGCCGCCTGAGTCGCGCTGGAGTGGAGGCGGTTCAAGCGCAAGCACTAGATTCCACGAATGGCGTGGACCATTCGCGTGTACCACGGGCAGCGTCGCAAGCATGGCTGAACTCATTCCTGTCGAATCAATGCGTCGCTTCGCACCCCTGCTCGCCGCGCTTATCACCCCGTTTGTCGGTGCAGCTGTCGTCTCCGCGCAATACACCAGATCGGGGCCCGACCGACCAACGTTGGTGGTCTTTCTGACGGTGGACCAGATGCGACCCGACTATCTGGATCGGTGGGCCGGACAGTTGAATGGCGGCCTGGGTAGGCTATCGAGAAAGGGAGCGGTCTTCACCAACGCGTTTCAGGATCACGGCGTCACGGAAACCGCGCCGGGACACTCAGTCACCATGTCGGGACGATTTCCACGGTCCACCGGCATCCTCCGCAACACTGCCGGAGTCGAAGACGCGCAATCTCCACTGCTCACCTCGCGCGATCTTCCCGCATCACCATATCGCTTTCGCGGCTCGGTGCTCTTCGACTGGATTCGTACGCGAGACGCTCGTTCGAGAGGCCTGTCCGTTTCGCGGAAGGACCGCGGAGCAATCCTTCCCATGGGACGTGCCAAACAAAACGTCTTCTGGTATGCCACCTCGAACGGAGAGTTCACGACCAGTCGCTACTATGCCGACACGCTGCCCGACTGGATCAAGGGGGTGAATGCACGGCACATACCCCAAAAGCATGCCGGAGACACCTGGGGACTGCTCTTGCCGGCAAACGAGTATGCCGAGCCCGACAGTGAACCAGTGGAGAATAGCGGCAAGGATTTCGTCTTTCCGCACCGCCTCCCGACCAACACCGACAGCGCGAATGCGGACCTGCCCACCACTCCGTGGATGGACCAGCTCACGCTCGACGTGGCGCTGGAGGGACTGCAGGCGCTCCAACTCGGAAAGGGTCCGCAGACGGACCTTCTCGCCATTTCGCTTTCCGCAACCGATTACATCGGTCATCGGTATGGTCCCGACTCGCGCGAGCAGCATGACAACATCCTTCGCCTGGACCGTGCCCTCGGCGCGTTCATTGACTCTCTGTACAAGATTCGCGACTCGAGCACGATCATTTTTGCGCTCACCGCGGATCATGGCGTCACGTCATTTCCCGAACTCATCGCCAAACGGACCAACAAGCCCGTTCCGCCACGGTACGATTTCGCACCGGCGGTAGCCGGACTACGTTCCGTCCTTTCCGTGAATCACGTCGATGCGAACGCAGTGATGCTGGATGGAGGGTTGGTGTACGTGGACCGTGAGTCATTTTCTCGCGCCAAAATCGATCCGGAACCGATCCTTCGACGCTTCCTCGACGTGGTTCGCACAACACCGGGAGTCGCGCGCGTTGATCGTGTGCGCGATCTTGCACAGCGTGATACCGCAAACGACGTCGTGAGCCGTCGATGGGTGCATATGATCCCCACAGACTCACCCGTGGAGTTCGTCATTACCCCCCGACAGGGTGCCTACGCCGCCGGAGCCAAGGTTGCCGAACACGGCCTGCCATATGATGACGACGCGCACGTGCCGGTGATCTTCTACGGACCGTGGATCAAGGCCGCCCGCTATGGTGAACGCGCGCTCGTCGTGGACATTGCTCCCACGCTCGCGAGTATCATCGGGGTACCGCCTACTGAACGCGTGGATGGCCACGTGCTCACGCAGGCAATCGCAGCCCCGGTAAAATCGCCGCGCTGATGTCCGACTCCCGACGACCGATGGGACGCTCCGTGCTCCAACAGGCGTTCGAGGAGATGCGCTTTGGCTCAACCCGCACGCTCAACCTGCGTGCGTCCCTTCCGTCGGCAAGTGAGGCGGCCCAGCGAACAGAAAAATGGCTACGGCAACACCAGGTACAGCAGTCGGGCGAGTTGTTGATCATTACGGGCCGAGGCAACAATAGCGACGCTGGTGTGTCCAAGGTGCGCGAAGCCACGATGCGGGTCCTGCACGAACTTCGCAGAAAGGGTGTCGTGAACGACTTCACCGAACACAACGCCGGCGCATTCATCGTAACGGTCGCGCCGTTCAAGGCAATGTTCGCCGCTGCCAGTCGACGCAGGGAGCAGACCCCCCTTCCTTCGGCCGCGTCGCCAGCAACGCTTTCGGCCCTTGACGACGAAACGCGGCATTTGCTCCGTACACTCGCCGATCGGTCCCTCGATGCACTGGGCGTGCGCGACCGGTGGTCATTCGTCGAAAGTGAAATGCTTCGATTGTTTGGCACCCTCGCTGCGACCGTCGGTTCAGGCGCCGATCGTGAGCAACAGCTCCGGATGGCCATCATCACGGCAATCGGCGAGTACGACTGACGTGGACACTTACGCGCAGTTCGCGCTCGTCACCTTCGCGTCGGTGCTCTTCATCGTCGATCCGATCGCCGTGATTCCGACCTACCTGGTCATCACGCAAGGACAGACCCCGGTGCAACGACAGGCGACGGCGCGACGTGCCTGTGTTGCCGCGGCGATCCTTCTGATCGTTTTCTCCCTCGCAGGAAGCCGGATCTTCGGGCTCTTCGGCATTACCATGCCGGCGTTTCGCATCGCTGGCGGGTTGATACTCTGGCTTGTCGCGATGGACATGCTGCACGGAACTCGTTCCACGCAGGAGGGGACCGCTGAAATCACGGAAGGGCAGGCAAAGGAAGACGTTGCGCTCACACCGCTCGCCATGCCGATGCTCGCCGGCCCGGGTGCCATCTCCACGGTCATGGTTCTCGCTGGCCAGGCGCGGACCACGGTGCACACCATCATCGTTTACGCGTCGATCATCGTCACGCTCTTCCTCAGCTGGATCACCCTCCGGCTCGCCGAGCGGCTGGTCGCTCGTATGGGCCAGACCGGCATCCGCGTCATGACGCGCATCATGGGCCTTCTGCTGGCAGCCATCGCAGTGCAATTCGTCATTACCGGTGCCCGCGAAGCCCTGGGTCGCTGAACGACACGCCTCACACATCAACGGACACCGTTGCAGATTGCAGCAGATTGCACCGGATTCATGTGTCGCTGCTCCACTCTCACCCGCTCTTGCACATGTCGCATCGTCCTTCGAGTGTCCGCACGGTGCGGGCAATTGCTGTATTCGCGCTGATCGCCCAGCATCCATTGGGTGCACAGCAGGCACCAATCCCTGGCTACGCTCCCGGCAGCGCCGTGACCGAACGCGCTCTGGAGGCCGACGCGATCGCACGGCCTGATCCTGCACGTTCCAAAGCGCACTCCAGAACGCTGTCCGCCGAGACGCACGTCGCCGGCACAGCGGCGCAGGCCCGCACGCGGGACTACGTCATCGCCCAGATGAAGGCGATGGGCCTCGAGACGGAAGTGCGACAATACGATGTGTTTATTCCGCACCCAACCGCTGTCCAGATCTGGCGGGTGTCGCCCCAGCCAAAGGCGCTGGCGTTGAAGGAACCGGCTGTCGAAGGCGATCCCTCGTCCAGGTTGGAACAGTACCCGACTGTGAACGGGCACAGTGGCGCGGGCGATGTCACGGCGGAGGTCGTCTACGTGAATTACGGCCTGATTGAAGACTATGCCCAACTCGACTCCATGGGCGTCTCGGTCAAGGGCAAGATCGCCGTCGCGCGATACGGCCGATCCTTTCGCGGCATCAAGGCGCGTGAGGCCGAGAAGCATGGTGCGTCGGCACTGTTGATCTACAGTGATCCCCAGGACGACGGTTTTGTCCGCGGTGACGTGTATCCAGACGGCCCAATGCGAAATGAACACGGAGTCCAGCGTGGCAGCGTGTTCAATGGTGCGGGCGATCCGGCCACGCCAGGCTACGCGAGCACCAAGGGCGCTCCCCGCCTCACGCAGGCCCAGATGAACATCCCGCACATCCCCGTCGTCCCCATTTCGTACGGCAACGCGGGAGAGTTGTTGAAGGGTCTCAAGGGCAAGGAAGTGCCACAGTCATGGCAGGGTGGTCTGTCATTCCGGTATCACCTTGGGCCCGGCGCCGTGAAGGCACGTGTGCGGGTTGCGGACGATCGCGCGACGCACGGGACGAAACCGATCTTCGACACCTTCGGCATTGTTCGAGGGAGCGAATTTCCTGACGAAATGGTGATCGTTGGCGGGCATCGAGACGGTTGGGGTCCGGGTGCAGCGGACAACGTCAGCGGCATCGTGAGTGTGTTGGAGGCTGCCCGAGCCGTCGCCGAGGCCATCAAGGCGGGTCATCCCCCGAAGCGGACCATTGTGTTTGCCACATGGGACGCCGAAGAGTGGGGCCTGATGGGCTCCAGCGAGTACGTCGAAGACGACTCCCTTCGCCTCATGCGCGGCGGAGTTGCCTACTTCAATCAGGACGTTGCTGCGCAGGGGGTACGCTTCGGTGGTGGTGGGTCGCCCTCACTGCGCGCTGCGCTCCGCGATATCGCACGCATCGTTCAGGATCCGAACGGCAAGGGCAGCGTGTACGCAGAATGGCGACGAGCGAGTGCCGTGGCGGACACCGCCGAACCGGCAATGGGCGACCCAGGCGGGGGCTCCGACTTCGCCGGATTTTATAACCACCTTGGCATACCGATCGCCGAGTGGGGCTTCGGCGGCGCGGGTGGCGTGTACCACTCGCAGTACGATGACTTTACGTGGATGTCAAAGTTCGGCGACCCGAACTTCCTGTATCACGCGACGGCAGCCCGAATTGGCGCCGCAATGGTACTGCGTCTGGCCAACGCCGACATCCTGCCGTACGACTATGTGGAATTCGCCAAGACGATGCAGCGCTACCTGCCCGCGCTCGATCGCACACTGGCGACAAAGAAATGGAGCGGCCTGAATACCAGCGCTCTACGTGACGCAATGAGTAAGATGGAGCAGGAAGCGGTTGCGTTCTCAACCGCTCGTGACGCCGCGCTGTCATCGGGCGCCCCCTCCCGAGAAAAGAGACAGACCGTGAACGCGGCGCTGTTGCAGGTGGAGAGGTCCCTTGCGCGGCCATCAGGCCTGAAGACGCGTCCGTGGTATCGCAACCTCATTTACGTTGCCGACGAAGACAACGGCTATGCGAATATGGTCTTCCCGTCGGTAAACGAGGCAATACGCGCGAATGACCAGGGGCTTACCAGCGCCGAACTGACGGATCTGGCGCAAAGGTTTGACGCAGCAACTCGCGCGCTCGTAGCAGCTCACGCTGCCCTGGCGCGCTAATTCTCTGGCCAATCGCCGGACGAGCCGTGCCTATTCACACGGCACGGCTCGTTTCCATCCAACGATCTCCTGATTCGGCCCGCCGATTGCATCCGCATCAACCAACGCAGGCGGAGCGGACTCCAGGTGGTCAATCAGGAAGATCAGGCCGACCCAACCCATACACGACTCTCGGGTGATGAGCTCGTGTCGCTTCAGGCGTACGCAGCGCGCGCTACGTGGCCAACGGGGTTCCAGATCTACGAACGCGGCACCGTGGCGGATGGCGTGTTTGTCGTCATGCATGGCAGCGTCATCCTGCGGAGCCGCGTGCGTTCCGGGCGTGGCTTTGTTCCCTGGATTGCAACGGCGGGAGAAACATTCGGGGCCGAAGGCTTGTCGCTGCAGGGGGTGTACGCCACGGATGCCCGTGCGGACATGGAGACGGAAACACTATTCCTGAGCTCCACGAAGCTGCGGGCATTTGTACGCGAACAGCCGGCGCACACGCTCGCGCTTGTGGGGCAGATCATGAACGAGCGCACGATCCTGCTCGAGAAACTGCGGGAGATCACCACGCTTTCGGTGGAGCAGCGGATCATCGCCGCGCTCCAACGGATCGCTGCGCACGAGAGCTTTCTTGACCCAGCCGGGCGAATCGAGTTGTGCAGCTCTCGCTATCGACTGCTGTGTGAACTCGTTGGCGCCACTCGCGAATCAGTCTCCCTCGTGCTGGGTCGGTTGGCGGGAGAAGGTCTCGTCGAACGAGTTGGCAGTACCCTGTACATTACGCCGTCCAGACACCTTTTCGATCGGCTGGGGGTGGGCGAGCATTTGCTGAGCGTTTCCGGCCTCGTTGACGGCGCGCGCGTGGAAGCAGCAATCAGGTAGCGCGCCGGTTCGACATCCGGCTTGCCCCCGCGGCGAACCCTTCCGCGGCGCGCGGGCTTATATTCTCGTCCCACGCCCACGAGACCGGATGTCGCACGATCCTGATTCCTCGCTCACCACTGACGAGCTCCAGCGCTATCATCGTCACCTGATTCTCCCAAATGTGGGGGAGGAGGGGCAGCGCCGGCTCAAGGCGGCGCGCGTGCTGCTCATCGGCGCCGGCGGGCTGGGATCACCCGCGGCACTCTATCTGGCTGCTGCCGGTGTGGGACACCTCGGCGTTGTTGACGCTGATAGCGTGGAGCTCAGCAATCTCCAGCGTCAGGTCCTGCATGGCACCCGAGACGTTGGTCGTCCCAAGGTCATGTCTGCGCATGATCGGTTGCACGACTTGAATCCGCACGTTGACGTTGCCACATATCACACGCGCCTTACCAGCGCGAACGCGTTGGACATCCTGAGGTCGTACGACATCGTTGTGGACGGGTCGGACAATTTCCAGACACGTTACCTGGTCAACGACGCCTGCGTGCTGCTCGGCAAGCCGAACGTGTACGGCAGCGTCATTCGTTTTGATGGGCAGGCCGCCGTCTTCGGCGCCGAAGGCGGACCGTGCTACCGATGTCTCTTTCGAGAACCACCGCCGCCAGGCCTCATCCCGAACTGCGCCGAAGGTGGTGTATTCGGCGTCCTTCCGGGGCTGGTGGGTGTCATTCAAGCCACAGAAGCCATCAAGCTCATTACGGGAGCGGGTGAGCCACTCGTAGGACGACTGCTCCTCGTGGATGCGCTGCGCATGCGATTCCGCACCATCGAGCTGGCGCGCGATCCCGAATGTCGCGCCTGCGGGACGCGAGAAATCACGGCGCTCATCGACTATGACGCGTTCTGTGGATTGCACTCGACCGAACCGGCTTCAGACAATGCCACCCATTCCGACCCGACAGACGAGGAAGTAGACGAGATCACGCCCGAGCGTCTCAGTGCTCGACTGCGGAATGGGCCGGCCATCGCCGTGCTCGATGTTCGCGAGCCGTATGAGTGGGCCATCGCGAGACTACCGGAGGCGCGCTTGATTCCTCTGGGGTCCTTGCCAAATGCCGTGAACACCCTGGATCGTGACGCGGAGATTGTTGTGTACTGTCACCACGGCATGCGAAGCGCCGCCGCCGCTGAATGGCTGCGCGACAACGGCTTCGGTCGTGTCCTCAATCTTGTTGGCGGCATCGATCGATGGAGTCTCGACGTCGACCCCTCCGTCAGGCGCTATTGACCACGCAGGGAACTCCACTCCGATGATCCTGCCGTGGCTCGGTTCACTCGGGGGGGCGATAGTCATCGCCGCAATCAACCGTCGCCGTGTCGCGCGCGCCGTGGAGCGCCAATACGCCGTGGGACACCCCACGAACACCGATGGAATCGTGGTCGGAGCCGAGGGGTTCATCCTCCGTAGTACTCCAGCAACCGACGCTCGTGCGCTTCTGCTGTTGCACGGTTCCGGTGATTCTCCTCAATCGCTCCGCCGCCTTGCGGACCGCCTGTGTATGGCGGGCTACACAGTGCACGTGCCCCTTCTCCCGGGTCACGGGCGCTCGCCACGCGCATTCGCCAGGGCAACTGCTGACGACTATCTCGCTGAGGCGCGCAAGGGGCTCGAAGCCGCGCGAGCGTCAGCGCGCTGGGTTGGTGTCATAGGGCTGTCGATGGGCGGCGCGCTCGCCGCTCGGATCACGGCCGAGGCCACGGACGTCCGCGTGCTCGTGCTGCTCGCCCCGTATCTCATGACCCCGAGGCCCGTACGGTTGGGAGCACGGACCCGGTGGCTGTGGAGTCCTTTCGTCAAATACCTCGGCGGTGGCGGCGAGGCATCGGTGCACGATCCCGCAGCACGCGCCGCCAGTCACGCATATGGCTCGTTTTCCGCCCGTGCCCTTTCGGCCCTGGATCGGACAGCGGTGGCGGGCCGCGCCGCACTACCGGTGCTGTCCACGCCCACCCTTGTGATCAATTCCGCGCAGGACAACAGGATTCCTCGGCCATTTGCCGAGCAGGTCCTGACCGAGATCTCCGCCCCGGTGGAATCGCATTGGGTGACCGGATGCGGTCATGTGATTACGGTGGACTACTGCGCAGATACCGTATCCGATCTCGTGGTGGCCTTCCTCGCGCGCCACGCCGACTGATCGCCGGCGCGGCACGCAAGACGAAGAACCGAGATCAGCCCGTCACGCGCTCGACGAGGTTCTCGACACCCTCCTTGATCGCTTCGACACCAGCACTCATGGCCGACTGCGCCTGTTCCACGACGCCAGTGGCCACGCGCTTCACCCGTGCGACCGGCGAACTGGCCGGCTTCTTGGCGGGACTCTTCCTGGCAGAGCTTTTCTTGGCGGGGCTTTTCTTTGCGGGGCTCTTCTTGGCGGCCGCCTTCTTTGCAGGCTTGGACGCTTTCTTGGCGGGACGCTTGGTGGCGGCCTTGCGCGCAGGGCTCTTCTTCGCGGCAGCCTTCTTTGCGGGAGCTTTGCGAACCGCCGCCTTCTTCTTGGGTGCCGCCTTCTTGGCCGCCTTCTTGGCCGCCTTCTTGGCGGCTTTCTTCACCGCCTTCTTGGCGCTCTTCTTCGCGACCTTGCGCGCGCCCTTCTTCGCGGCGCCCTTCTTTGCCGCGACGCGCTTCTTCCCGCCCCGCTTCTTTGCTGTTGCCATCGCTGCGTCTCCTTTGCCAGATAGTGGCCGTCGGTGCTACGCGAATTTCATTGTGTCGCAAGCAAGTTTTTGGACGAAGCCATCCCATCCCGCGGACTTGCTGCCGCATAGAGCCGTCATGTCTGCCCGCGAATTCCGCGAGCGCCCAGCATCTGCCGTCGAAGCGTCCGTCGAGCAACCTACGGCCGCGACACTCTCAGCAACAACTAGAACGCATTCACGAAGACAAAACGTACACGCGTGGATATTTGTTGCGGCTCTGTGAGTCGAACAATACCACATCGGCCAACGTTCATGGAGCGGCTACGCATCAATGGGGGCAGTCGATCATCAACACCGAAACGCAGATACGACTACATCGGGTGCCTCGATGTCAGTACACGATTCTTCAACGTGCACCGGCGCGATCCGCGAAACGCTCGGTTGGCGAGACGCCGTGCTATCGAACATCGTTCATTGAATGGACGAGCTATAGTCCTGGGATTCCTGCTTTGCCGCGCGCCGCGCGAGAGGGCGCGAGACACCGAACGAATCGAAGGCAAACGCTGGGCGGGCGAAAGCGTCGGACTCGCGCACAACATGGCGCGTCGAGGCCCGATCGGCCAGCGTGAGATCACCGAGCGTGCTTCACGACACGTGGATAGTGCGGAGACGGAACGACCAATTGGGGCCAGCCAACGAGAATGGTCTGCCATCGCGCGGCGTCCCTGTACCGGGTGTAGTTCGCTCGAACACAGGAACGGTCTTGCCGTCGAGGATTCCCCCCGATCAAACACGGGTGTGGCGAACGCAGAATCCACCCCGACGGAACCAATTGTCAATTTTCTGGTATGAAGGGGGCGTCATCGTATGCTGGAATCAGGCTACGTCGGAATGCAGGGGTCAGTGTGCACGTCGATACGCCGTGCAAAGTGTCATCTACGCCGGGCCTATGGCGTCCAGCAATGACTCGGCGCTGGCCAATCCACGGAAAACCAATCGCAAGACGATGCCCCACTGTGCTTTAGGGCCTTTGAGGGTTACTATTCGTCTAGGGCGGCCCGGCGCCTTCAGCTTTCCGGGTCAGTGCGAAATCATTCTGGAGGGCCAATGCGCAAGCCGCGCCCGGCTACGTATAACCCAGTGCAAGCGCTTCACCTGATCGCGAACGACCGGAACGGCTCACCCTTGAGTTGTCCGTCTTGCTCGGGGCAGATTGAGCGAACGCCCGACGATTTTCCGCCACCTCCTCGCTCGCAGGTAACTCTGCAGTGTCGAGAGTGTGGTCGCGTCGCACGCTACATCGCTGGCGCCGCGTAGGCGCACTGGCAGTCAAGGTATTCACAGGAAACGGGGCCGAGAAATCGGCCCCGTTTCTCGTATGCAGCGTCAAATAGCCCCGGGGCGAACTCAAGCGTTTGGTACTGAAGCAAGTGTTTTCCTGCGTGCACAAAACTTGCCCGAAGACACCGTATCGTCCCGCCCCAACGGCCGAGAAATCGCGTGAGGGGCATCATACGGGTCTCGCTGAACCGGCGGCGGCAGTTGTGTCCGTCTTGGTACGGCAAGGCCAAGCTCCACAGCTCTGGTACGAGGTACGGTTCATGGCACGCATCAACGGAACGGTGAAGTGGTTCAACGACGCGAAAGGCTTTGGCTTCATTTCGCGTGAAGGTGGTCCCGATGTCTTCGTCCACTTCAGCGCCATCCAGGGGAACGGCTTCAAGTCCCTCGCCGAAGGGGACAAGGTGGAATTCGAAATCGTTCAGGGACAGAAAGGGCCGCAGGCGGCTGATGTGACGAAACCGGCATGAGCGGTGAGTGGGCGCCCATCCGTTCTCAACATCGTATCGAACGCGGCGGTTTCCTTCCTGATGCAGTTAGCGGAAACCGCCGGGGTTCGGCGCGGCTGGCATTTCGGCCACACTTAGGTTGATCGTCCACTTGTCTTGAAGCGGTACCCAGACGGGGTGGATGAATCCTGAACAACGCCACGGCGATGTCCACCCCGGCGACGACCTCGCCCTGAAGGGGCCAATCAGCGCAACGGGTCGCGAAGGAGCGCGGTCAAGCTCCAGCGGCGCGCAATGGCATTTCAATTTGCCGATCAATCGCAGCACGATCTGCGGCCGCTGGCGCGTCAGAGCGAGCCGCCGCTGTCCGTGCACCCAGGAGATGCAGCGTCTGATGGTAGAAGTGCAGCGTCTGTACGGGTGCTCTGAGGCTTTCTGGTCCGGATCGGGCAATTGCATAGCCCTCCTCGCGCACGCGCCTCGGCAGGGCGCGCGCGAGCGGATGGCGCAGCAAGCGCCGAATCTCCGTCCCGTTCCGCGCCAGCAGCGCCGCACACAGCCCGTCCAGGTAGTCGAGCATGCTCATCCCGAGTTTGGACCTAAAGAACATATTGCGACTAATGCGATAAACGCAAGAGGCGCTCCATTTGAGCAAGTATCGGCGACCCACGCGGATGACTCAAATGGCCGGAACGAGGCCTACTCGGTAAACAGGTCGAAGCGGACGCCACGCCGAGCCCCTCGGCGCTTCTTCGGGGCATATCGGAATAGCTGCGCGGGCCGGCCACGGCCTTCGCTGCGCCATTCATCCGTGGGCTCCACCAGGTAGCTCGCCTGCAGGGCCCGTCGAAAGCTGGCCTTGTGCAAGCGCCGCCCAAGGAGGAGCTCGTATACCCCCTGTAGGTCGCTCAGCGTGAACGTGGGTGGCAACAGGCGGAACGCGAGCGGGGACTGGTCAACGCGTTGACGAACGACCGCGGCGGCACGATCAACGATCGTGCGATGCCGAGGCGCGATGGCCGGCAATGATGCGAGGGGAAACCACTCTGCGTCCTCGACGGGAGCTCCATCGCCGGCCGGTGACAGCGCAGCGATTCCGACCGACACGTCAGCGTCGCCAGGGTGACGTCGGCCATCACACAGCGTTCCAACTTGTTCGAAGAACGCGGGCGACGCGCCCAACACCGCGCCCGTGATGCGCGCCGCCGCTTCCTCCAATCCCTCGCCGCCTTGCGGCGCGTCCCACGGCAGCGACCATCGCTCGCGTGCACCAATTGGTGCACGGATGAGCAATACCGCCAACGCATCGACTCGAGGGGAGAGGACCACGACGTCCACGGCTATCGTCGTCCGACGGACGGCGGGCTTCACGGGGACAACAGGTCGGTCACGCATGTGGCGCGAATTAGTAACAATTCGTCACCAATGTCAAGGGCGCGACCAAATGTCGGCAATCAATAAGTAGCGAAACGCTGCTAATTACTGCGTCCTGACCGACCGTGTGATATACGGGGTTGAACACCCAACGTCAACTGACGTGCCCATCGCGCGAACATCGCGACAACCGCGAACAACTTTCAACCTCTGTGCGATACAACAGACGCTTCCAACCAAGCCGTCCGCACGATCGATGGGAGCGCTATCAACGCATCACGTGATGCGGTCGAAGGTTACGGCGTGAGCGGTGCGGACGTCGACGGAAGTGCCGCGCGCCGCAGTCCCGCGCCATACGGTGCGACTGACGGGATGGTGATCGGAAGCTGGCCCCCGATGGGTGAGAGGCCAAGCAGGGCTCGAGCCGCCGCGCGCTGAGAGACCGGCGCCCCGCCCCACGCGATCAGATAGGCAGATGTGGCGGGAAGTTCCGACGCGATATACGGATTGCTGAACGACGCCAATACCACGCGAGCACCTGACTTCTGTAATCCGTCAATCAGATCCGACATTCCGCCAGGCGCTGCGAGGCTCGCCGTGGATGAACTCGCGCCAAAGTATGACGACACGACCACGACATCAGCTCCCTGAGCGGCACGCAGCGCATTTTCTACAGACGCCGAAAGCAACGTCGGGTGCGGACTTGCCACGTACGTACCGCCGCCCGCGGCTGCTCCAGCCGCACCCGTTGACGCCCCGTAGATGGCTTCGGGCGATAGGGTCAGTGCGCGCGTTTGCGGAAACGCATGGAGCAATTCGGCATTGAACGTCAGGCCAGCGCCGAGATCCGTCCGGGGCGCAACCGTAATGCTGACAACCCGCGCTGTACGCGGCATGCGCGCCATGGGCACGAGTCCAAGGGAATCCTTGACGAGCGTGATGGAACGTTCGGCTGCGATACGCGCCGACGCGAGGTTGGCACTGTCGCCCACGACCCGACGCATTGCCTGCACGTCCACGTACCGGTCCCGATCAAGGCCCATCTCGTGCTTGGCAACAAGCAGCTTGCGAACAGACTCGTTGATGCGCGACTCGGGAATACGGCCGGACTGCACGGCGGACACCACGGCGTCGATGGAGCCGATGTTGTCCGACGGCATGAGAAGTACATCTGCGCCCGCAAGGACTGCACGTTGCGTCACCTCTGCCATGGACATGTTCCCCAGCACCCCGTTCATGTCCAAGGCGTCCGTGATCACCAGACCCCGGAAGCCGAGCTGTCCGCGCAACAGATCCGTCATGATGTGCGGATTCAGCGTGGCGGCAATGTGCGCGGTGTCGAGCGACGGAATGTAGCCGTGAAAGGTCATGATCCCGCGCACGCCGGACTGGATGGCCGCACGGAAGGGCGCAAGCTCGACGCTATCGATGTGCGCGCGCGATGCGTCTACCCGGGCAAGTTCGAGATGCGAATTCTGGTCAGTGTCGCCGTGCCCGGGAAAGTGCTTGCCCGTGGCGAGCATTCCATTCTCCTGGATACCGCGGACGAAGGCCGCCCCAAGCGCCCCGACCAGCTGCGGATTCTCTCCAAACGACCGGATACTGATAACAGGATTCTTCGGGTTGTTGTTGACGTCCAGCACCGGCGCGAACGCCATGTGAATCCCGAGCGCGCGCCCTTCGCGCGCCGTGACTCGGCCCATTTCATAGGCGAGCATCGTGTCACGCGCCGCACCGATGCCCATTTCGTACGGGTACGACGTCGATCCACCAAGGTCGATGGCGTTGGGCAGGAAGAAGCCGCCACGTGCCCGAAACGCTGCTCCGGTCTCGAGATCCGCGCCAACCAGCAAGGGCACGGCGCTCACGCGTTGGAGTGCATTCAGCTTGGCGGCAATCTCCGTGGGCGAGCCGACGGAGATGATGATGCCGCCGAGGTGCTGTTCGCGCACCAGCCGCTCCACACGCCGGTACACGGGATCGTCGTCCGCCGTGTAGTCACCCAATACCCATGGCCACACCATCTGCGCAGCCTTGTCACGCAACGAAAGCGTGGCAAGCACGGAGTCCGCCCAGGCTGCGTCGCTACTCGAGGTGCGCGCGGGTATTGCGCCGCCCCCGCCCGTGGCACAGGCCGTGATCACCGACGATGCAGCCAAGGCGAGCCATGCCAGCGTGGCGCGGCGCAGCGGGGTCATTGCCCCTACCATGCAATGGTCCCCTGCTTCGACGTGTCCACGTCCTCTTCGCCGCCCTTCTTGAAGAGAAACGCTTCCATGTTTTTCGTGAGGAACTTCCGTGCTTGCGGATCCATCACGTTCAAGCCGTAGTGATTGATGAGCATCGTCTGTTGCTTGAGCCAGAGGCCCCAACAATCCGTGCAAATCGATTCCACGACGCGCGCGCCAATGGCGCCCGGGAAGGGCGGACGTTCGTATCCGGCGCGGGTCTGGCCACAGCGTGAACAGGTGACGGTCGCAGGCATGGATTCTCTCTGAGGTCTGGAACGCTGGAAACGAGGCGCAGGCCAACTGGCCGTGCCTACGCTGCCGCGTCTACCGCGTGCTCATCGTGCCGCTTCGCCGCCGACCCGTAGTTGCGCGCGTACTCGATCCTGGCGAGCCCGATCAGCTTGAGGGCGCGAATGTAGATCCAGCCGACGTCGAACTCGAACCACCGCGCCTTGAACTTGGCACTCTTCGGATCGGCGTGGTGATTGTTGTGCAGTTCTTCGCCGCCAAGCCAGATCGCAATGAAGGTGATGTTCCGGCTAGCGTCCTTCACATCGAAGTTACGATACCCCAGCGCGTGTCCGATGCCGTTGATGACGCCGGCGGCCCAGAGGGGAATCCAGATCATCTGCGCGCCCCACACGGCGGGGCCAACAAAGAAGCCAAAGAGGTACACGTCAATCGCGAGCATCAGCAGGACCCCGGACCAATTGAGCGGCGTGAGCAAATGCCGCTCGAGCCAATCGTTCGGCGTCCCCTTTCCATACTTCTCGAGCATGCCAGGCTGCCGCACGGCCTTTCGGTAGTAAAAGGCACCCTTCAGCATGATCTCACGCAGTCCCTCCACGACCGGGCTGTGCGGGTCGCCCTCGCGATCGGCGAACGCATGATGCTTTCGGTGGCAGGCCACCCACTCCTTGGTCACGATGGCCGTCGTGAGCCAGAGCCACAATCGCATGGGGGTGGCTGCCAGTGCGTGCAGGCGAACGCCCCGATGGGTTTGCGCCCGGTGCAGGAACAAGGTGACACACACGTTGGTGACGTGTCCTGCGATGACGATGAAGAGGAGGGGCATCCACCACCGATGCGCCCACGCGCCAAATTCCGGCATTGCTGACTCCGATAGACTCATGGCCCAACCGGAGCGGCATGGGAGCGGCAGCACCGGAATGATCAACCGGCCGCGTCGTGAAACAAACGGGCGGGGAATCCATTGAATCTAATGGCGGCCAAGGCAGGCTACCAACCTGGCTGGTCGGGAAAAATGCCGAGCGCGGACAGGCCACACGCAGTTTGCTCTTGCTCTGCCTCTTCACGGCCCGTAGCGTCCCGGCTGCATGCCACCTCCAGAACTTCCCAAGTCGAGCGAGAGCGCTACGAGCCTCCCGCCGCTGATGTCCGACGACACCGCCAAACGCCCCGCCTCACGAGCCAACCCCGCCGGTACCCGGCGTTTTGCCGAGCGTGCGCCCGAAGGGCTTCTGGATTTTCATCGCATACTTCCACGCAAGCTCACCGTCGGCGCGCTCGGCGCCGGTTCCTATCTCGGCGAC
>JBDUCM010000289.1:0-4445 GCA_040003455.1 bacterium | reverse complement strand
GCGAACTGGCGCATCGTCCACAACTTGCCGCGATAGCCGGTGGGATGGATGCCGCGCGTATACGGAAACACCCCCGGGACGCTCAACTTCTCGGCGTCATGGTGCTCGATATCGAGCTCGGTGTAGAGCGGCTCGACCTCCTTCTCGGAGTTCACGAAACCGATGTCGCGCTTCTGTCCCTTGTCGTACGCGCGGCGCCACGCGGCCACCTCCTCGCGCAGGCGGTCCAGCTCGGCCTGCTGGTCAGAGATCGTGTCGGTGAGCTCTCGCATCGATGTCATGGCGACGTCCACGGCTGAAGGTCAAGGCTGGAAGTTAGCCACGCGGTACGCCTGACGCCTCCCCCGCGAGCAGCGACGCCGACCTCGCCAGCAGGTCGTTGGCGACGCCGAAGGGGGTGCTCGCCCCACTCTCGAGGTCTCCGAGACGGTCGTCGATCCATTGATTGGTGGCGTCGTCGCTCCAGAGGCGGCGGCGCGCCTTGTCTTCCACCACCTCGATCACCCGCTCGCGCATCCGGGTCCGGCGTCGTTCGCGCAGCGTGCCGCTCGATTCCAGAAAGCGAAAGTGGCGATCGATTGCGTCCACGAGTTCCGTGATGCCCTCGTCCTTCGCCGCCACCGTGCGCAACACTGGCGGCGTCCACCGCTCGGCATCGTCGGCTGCGGCCGCGGCGCGCGCCTGCTTGGCAATGTTGTTGGCCGAGAGATCCACGCCATGATGCGCAGGGACGTTCCGCATCGCCGCGCCGCCCCGCATGCCGAGCATCACTTCCAGCTCGTTGCGCAGCCGGTCGGCACCGGGCCGATCCGCCTTGTTCACCGTGAAGATGTCGGCGATCTCCATGAGGCCCGCCTTGAGCGTCTGGATCGAATCGCCCGACTCCGGCACCAGCACCACAAGGCTGGTGTCTGCCGTGCGAGCCACGTCGAGCTCGCTCTGTCCAACGCCCACCGTTTCGATGATGATGCGATCCATCCCGAACGCATCGAGCACGTCACAGGTCTCGCGAGTTGCCGCCGACAGGCCGCCCAATGAACCACGCGTGGCAAGGGAGCGGATGTACACACCGGGATCGAGCGCCACGTCTTCCATGCGGATGCGATCGCCGAGCAGCGCTCCGCCTGTAAACGGCGACGTGGGATCCACCGCCACGATGCCGACCGTGAGGCCCTCGGCGCGAAACTTCCGCACCAGACACGTGGTGAGCGTGCTCTTGCCTGCACCCGGCGGGCCGGTAATGCCGATGCGCCGCGCGCGACCGAGGCGGGAATGCCAGGTGGCAAGCAATTCCTCGAACCCGGTGCGGTGATTCTCGACGATGCTGATGGCCCGCGCGAGTGCGGCCTTCCTTCCTTCGGCAAAATCAGCGAGTAGACGCTCGTGCATGGACACGTTCAAGTGGTGGGGCCGAGCGCAGGCTCGTCGTGCTCGTCGCGGATGTCGCCCACGAGTTCTTCCAGCAGGTCCTCGAGTGTCACCAGACCAACGGTGCGGTCCGCAGCGTCGTGAACGATGGCCAGGTGCGTGCGAGTGCGGAGCATGCGGAAGAGCAGCTCGCTGCATGGTGTGGTGACGATGGCGCTGGCCACGGGACGCAGCTCGGGCATCTTCTCGCCGCGCAGCTTCAGCACATCGAACGCGTGCACCATGCCGACGATGTTGTCCAGCGTTTCGTCGAACACGGGGACGCGACTGAAGGCAGAGGTCGCGAACTCCTCCGCGAGCTCGCGCGCGCCGGCGGTCCGGATTACGGCAAAGATCTCGTCGCGCGAAATCATCACCTCGCCCACCGTCTTCTCCCCAAACTCCATGACGCCGGTGATGATCTCCATCTCTTGCCGCTCGCCCACGCCTTCCAGCTCTCCTTCGCGCAGCAGATCCTGAATGGCGTCGCGCTCATCGTACGGATGCGCGGAACGTCGCCGGCGCTCGAAGGGACGACTTACATAACGGCCGGCCAGGACCACGGGCGACGCGATCAGGGCCGCCGCTTCCAGCAATGGCGAGAGCAGCGACGCTACCTGTGGCGCGAATCGCCGGGCAACCGCGCGTGGCAGGAGCTGGCCCAGCACGATGGCGACAACTGCAAACACCGCCATGGATATCAGCAGCGGACGCAGTTCGTCGGGGCTGTCGCTCGCCAGCAGCTCGCCGCTGAGGACGAGAATGAAGGCCACCGTGGCACTCGCGGCGATGATCAGGCGCTGCGGTCGTTCGAGGTACGCCGTTGCCGCCCGCGAGCCGCGCAGTCGTTGTTCCACCCAGTGACGCAGCCAGATGCGGCTCACCGAGCGCATGGCCATGCCGCCGGCGGTGAGCAATGCCACGCCGACGATGGCAACGAGCAGCAGCAGGTTGGTCGAAATCATTCGTCCACCTCGGTCGCCAGCGGCGCCACGCGCTCGAAGTAGACGCGCTCGATGGCCCGACGACGGACGCGTTCGACCACCAGCTTGTACGAGCCGATGCGCACCGCCTCGCCCGCGCGAGGCACTCGGCCAAACGCCTCGTACACCAGCCCGCCTACGGTATTCAGGTCGTCGCGCACGAAGTCCTGACCGAGCAATTCACTCAGCTCGTCGAGCGCCAGCCGTCCGCTCACCCAGAACCGCCGGCCCTGCTCCTGCTCTATCTCGGGCTCCTCTACATCGTATTCGTCGTGGATCTCGCCAACGATCTCCTCGAGGATGTCCTCGATGGTGACGAGTCCTGCCGTGCCGCCAAATTCGTCGCTGACGATGGCGATGTGCGCGTGGCTCAACTTGAAGTCGCGAAGCTGCGCGTCGATGGGCTTGGACGTGGGGATGAAGCTTGCCGATCGCATCAATGACTGCCAGCCGAGCATGGGCTCGTCGTCGTCGATGATGAATGGCAGCAGGTCCTTGGCGTACAGGATGCCGATGACGTTGTCGAGTGTGTCGTCGAACACGGGAAAGCGGGCATGCTCACTGCTGCGCACGCGATCCACCGCTTCGCTCCACGGCGTGGTGTGGTCGATGCCCACGATGTCCACGCGCGGCACCATCACTTCGCGCACCGCGGTGTCGCCCAACGAAAACACGCCGTGCAGCAACGCCTGTTCGGCGTGCGACACATCGGCCTCGGCAGCGACCACCTGACGGAACTGCTCAGTCGCCTCCTCCCGTTGCTCCGCCCGTTCCTCGATAGTGGGCGCGGGCATCAGTCGCTCGAACAGTGTGTCGAGCGATACGCCGGCGCGCAGCACAGGCGAGAGCACCACGTCCAGCATGCTGACCATGGGCGCGAAGGCGACGATGAATCGCGGTGCTGTCGCGAAGCCTAGCGAGCGGCCGATGCCTTCCACGAGCACGACGACGCCGAGGGCGGCCAGCACGGCCGCCGCGGCGACGACCGGGCCGTCGCCACGTTGAATGTCCAGCGCGCGCGCGATGGCCGCGCCGGCAACGAGGTGCGCCAGCACGCGAGAGAGCGCCAGGGTCCGGTGGGCGCGTTCGCGATGGCGAAGCACCCCCACCACGTCGGGTGCTGGTTCGGGTTCGGGGTCGCCCCCGAGCAACGCGCCGTCAGCGGCCGCCGCCAGCGTCGCGACCACCACAGCTCCGGTGGCGACGCCGAGTGCAATGACGCTCATGCCAGGGCCATGGCGCGACGCAGCAGACGCTCCTGCCGTTGCCACATCGGCGACGTATAGCGCGCCTCATCCACCGGATGGTCATGCCCCAGCACGTGCAACACGCCGTGGATGACGAGCCGAAGCAGCTCTTCGCGCACGCCGGAGCCATGCTCGTGCGCGTTGCGGCGCGCCACATCGGGCGCGATGTACACGTCGCCTGTAACGTCCGCTCCCTTGGACACCGGCGCAAAGCCGAACGAGATCACGTCGGTTGGGCCGCGATGCTGTAGATGGCGCCAGTTCAGGGCCGCCATCCGCGTGTTGGAGACGAAGGCGATGGAGATTTCCGCAGCACCGATGCCTTCGGCGCGCAACACGGACTCGGCCACGCGGCGCACTCGCTCGCGCGCCACGGGCACACGCACCGTGTCGGTCTCCACGTGCACGACGCGAGTCACGGACTAGTCCCCGTCCTCCGCATAGGCCTTGATGATGTCGCGCACCAACCGGTGGCGCACCACGTCCACCTCGGTGAAGTAATGGAACGCGATGCCTTCAATACCGGGCAGGATGCGCTCAACCTGCATGAGCCCCGACTCTTCACGCTTCGGCAGGTCGATCTGCGTCTTGTCGCCCGTGATGACGATCTGCGAATTCACGCCGAGCCGCGTGAGAAACATCTTCATCTGCATGGCCGTGGCGTTCTGCGCTTCGTCCAGGATGACGAACGCATCGCTGAGCGTGCGGCCGCGCATGAACGCCAGCGGCGCGATCTCGATGACGCGCGTCTCCAGCGCCTTCTGCACGCGCTCCTGCGGCATCATCTCGTCGAGCGCATCGTAGAGCG
>JBDUCM010000125.1:0-15126 GCA_040003455.1 bacterium | reverse complement strand
ACGACGGTCACCACCCGGGATTTTGGTGTCCCGCCAGTTGCGTGTTGATGTCGATGGCTCGCTGTGGAATCGGCATCAGCTTGAACTTGTCCACGATATCCGTCTGTGCCTTGGGATACTTGCTGTTCTTGAACGCGTTCGCCTTGCCGAGCGCCATGCTCGCTGCAACGCGCGTCTTGGCCCAATCCCAGTTGCGCTGGCTGTCGAAGTACCCATTCGGACCTTCCATGGCGAGCTCGAGCCGGCGTTCGTGAAAGACAGAGTCGCGAAAGGCCGTCTGTGACAGCCCCGCCGTGAGTGTCGGCAGTCCTGCCCGCGCACGGACGGCATTGACCGGCGCATATGCCGCAGCGGTCGGACCGGAAATGGCGTTGATGACCTCCGATTCCAGCAGCAGGTTGTCGCCGTAACGAAGGACGATGTAGTTGGCTTCATCATCGGTGGTGGACAGCGAATCCAGGAACTTGTGCATGTACGGCGTATCTGCTCCGTACGTCTTGGACGCCGACTGCGTGGGATCCCAGAGAATCACCGCGTTGGACTTGTTGACGAAGCTGAGCTGCCACGTGGCAACGCGACGCTTGTCGGTGATGGTAAACTCGTCGTAGAACGGTTGCTCGGCGGTGAACGATCCGTTCTGCGACGTGCCGTAGTTGGAACTGCGCGGCGCTACCTGATTTGACACATGACAGCCAGCGCCTGTGATGCGCGTGCACTGGATGTCGAAGATCACTTCCGAATTCACTTCGTGCTTCATGTCGAACAGGTCACTGTAGTTGGCCACCAGTGAGTAGCCTTCCGTCGCGTCGATATCCTGGAGCGTGGTCAGGGCCGCTGCATAGTCGGCTGCGGATGTGGTGCCGAGCGTGGCTGCGCGCTGCACGTACACTTTCGCCAACAGCGACTTTGCCGCGCCGCGAGACGCGCGGCCGATATCGGACACTCCGTACGCCTTCGCGTTCGGGAGCACCTTGATCGCGTCCTGGAGATCCTTGATGATCAGGCCATACACGGCGTCCGCGGTCGCGCGCGGCTTCTGGAGGCTGTCCAACGACGTGGTCTCCACTGTCTCCAACGGAACGCCACCAAACAGGCGGACGAGGTTGAAGTAGTTCAGCGCACGGAGGAACTTCGCCTCCCCCACGATGCGGTCGCGGAGCGTCGCGTCCATGGAAATACCCGGTACGTTCGCGATGGTCGCGTTCGCACGGTTGATGATGGTGTACGCGCCAATCCAGCTCTGGTAGATGTAGTTGTGGCTCGGCGTAAACGTGTAGTTGTCCACGAGGCTGCGCTCATTCGCCGCGCTGAGATACGGCGTTTGCATTTCCGTGGGATACTCCACCAGCATCACGAACAGGCCGCCATAGTAGTTGGTACCCGAGGTGTTCTCGAGGCCCGCGTACGCGCCATTCACCGACGCGATTGCGTCGGCGGCATTGTGATAGAAGTTGCCCGGTCCGACGAAGTCGATGGGCGTTTCGGTGAGGAACTTGTTGTCGTTGCACCCTGCAAGCGAAACCGTCGCGACAGCAGCGACGAGCGCGAGGGCACGGAATGGTGTCTTCATGTTATCCTCGCTCAGTAGCTGAGATTGGCGCCAACGATGAACGTACGGGCGAGCGGGTACGAGCCGATGTCGATGCCGCGATTGGTGTTGCCAATACCGAGACTGCTCACGTCGGGGTTGAAGCCGCTGTATTTGGTCCACGTGTACAGATTCTGTCCCGTCACGTAGATGCGCGCGCCGCTGGCCAGGCCGCGCAGCCAGGTGGATGGAATTTCACGCGCCACGGTCAGGGTGCGGAGGCGGGAGAACGAACCGTCTTCCACGAGATCGCTCGTGAAATCCGAACCCAGGAATCCGATCCCCGCACCGATCTTCGCGTAGGCGCCGTTGGGGTTCGTGGTCGACCATGCATCTTCGTACCGTGTCCGCAGCACGTTGCCGCTCGGACTGGCGCCCTCGAGGCGATAGAGGTTCAGGTTCAGCACCTGCCCGCCATATGTCCCGTCAAACAGCGCGGTAATCTGGAATCCCTTGAAGCTGATGTTGTTCTGCCAGCCGAGCGAGTAATTCGGCGTCGGGTTGCCCATGATCGTGCGATCGTTGGCGTCGATGGTGCCATCGCCATTTGAATCCACGAAGTTCGAGCTGCCCAGTCCAGGCGCCGATCCGCTGCCCATCTTCGTCACCGCCTTCCACGCATTCAGCGACGTGGAGTCGCGGAAGATTCCGTTGGTGACGTAACCATAGAACACGCCGATGGGCTGGCCTACCTGCACAAGGCTGCCCGACGCCTTGATGTCGCCGTTGACCGACGTTGCGAAGAGACGATCCACGCCGCCAAGGCTCAAGACCTTGTTGCGGTTGCGGGTGTAGTTGACCGTGGTCGTCCAGTTCAGCGACTTGGGATTGTCGGCGCGCAGCAGTTGAAACGTGAAGCCGATCTCGATGCCCTTGTTCTCGATGGAGCCCGCATTCCGGTACGCGGTGCTGAACCCCGCTTCCGTCGGCAGGTCGATGGCGAGCAGCAGGTCATCCGTGCGCTTGTTGTAGTAATCGGCGGACAGGCTCACGCGATCGTGCCACATGCTCAGGTCTGCGCCGAAATCCGACTGCTTGGTGCTTTCCCAGCTCAGGTCCGCGTTGCCGAGGGTGGACGGGTAGTATGCGGCGCCGATGGCGCTGCCGAAGATGTATTGCGCGGAGCTCAGGTGTGTGAGCGATTGAAACGGCTGGATGGACGGATTGCCAGTGACACCATACGAAGCGCGCAGTTTCAATTGGTCGACGGCTGTGAATCGCTGCATGAACGGCTCTTCCGACACGCGCCACCCGATGGCCGCCGAGGGGAAGGTGCCCCAGCGATGGTCCGCGCCGAAGCGCGATGAACCATCGCGGCGGCTCGTCACCGTGAACAGGTACTTGTCGAGCAACGTGTAGTTGATGCGCCCCAGGTACGACGCGAGCGCCGTTTTGACCGTGCCCGAGGAGAGCGTGGGTCCACCGGCCTGGTTCCCGGAGCCGATGCTCTCGAAACCCGTGACATCGCTCACGAAGTTGCTGTTGTTGAGCTGCTCACGGACCTGCGTCTGTTCCTGTCTTGTGTAGCCGGCGACCGCCTGGACGTGTTGGGCGGAACCAACCTGGCGATCGAAGTTGAAGGTGTACTCGTTCAGCCAGCCTGTACTCGTCTGCGTGCCACGGAGTGCGCGGCCGTTCAGGCCTGCACCCTGGAGCGTAGTGCGCGGATAGTACGTATCGCGAGTACGGTTGGAGAGATCGGCGCCGATGTTCGTGTGGAAGCCGAAGCCGCCGCCAAAGGCGTAGTCGCCGGTGGCGCCGGCCAGCACACGCGTGTCGCCGAGTTTGTCCTGCACGTCGAACGCGCTGGCCACGGGGTTGGGGATGTTGCCGCAGCTGATGCCAACAGCCGTGAGAACCACCGGACAGTCCGTGGAGACCAGCGTGTAGGCGCCATCGGTCCGCTTGACTGGCATGATGGGGAGATACTGGATGGCGGCACCTACCGCACCGGCGCCCGCGTTGAACGACCCATCGGTCGGGACCATCGCGCTGTTCACTCGACTCACCAGCAAGTTGCTGCCGAGTTGGATCTTCTTGCCGACCGACTGGTTCACGTTGCCGCGAAGCGAAATGCGCTTGAAGTCCGATCCGTACACGATGCCGGTCTGTTGCAGTACGCCACCGGAAACGGCGTAACGTGTGGCATTGTCCCCCGCCGTACCGCCCGTGAGGCCGAGCTGCATGCTCGTCATTGGAGCACTGCGGAAAATCTGATCCTGCCAGTTCGTATCGCTCACGGAGTCAACGTTCGCGAACGGCGTTGTCGGGGTCGTCAGCGACTGCGCCCAGGCGTTGGCGAACTGCGCGAACTCTTTGCCGCTGAGCAGATCGTAGCGCTTCGCGATGTTCTGCGTACCCGTGTACGTATCGAGCGAGAGCTTGGGTGCGCCAGGGTCGCCGCGCTTGGTGGTGATGATGATGACGCCGTTGGCGCCCCGCGCCCCGTAGATCGATGTCGCTGACGCATCCTTGAGGATCTCGATGGACGCGATGTCGTTGGCGTTGATGGTCGCGAGCGGGTTGGCCGGCACTGTGACTGTCGCGTCGCGTCCGCCGTCGGTTGGGCTCGAGTTCTTCGGGTCGTTCTCCACCGGAAAGCCGTCGATGATGTAGAGCGGCTCATTGTTGCCGGTCACCGACGACCCACCGCGGATGCGTATGGAAATGCCGCCGCCCGGCGCGCTTGAGGCCGTGCTGACGATGACGCCAGGTGCGGCCCCCTGGAGTGTCTGCTCGAGCGAGGTGATTGGGGTCTGCTCCACCTTCGGAGTCACCGAAGCGACCGACCCAGTCAAGTCGGAGCGCTTCTGCGAGCCATATCCGACCACGACGACCTGGTCGAGTGTGGCAGCCACGCGCTTCAACGAGGCATTGGTGGTGGCGACCTGGCCTGCGATCACCGTCACGGAGTCGCTGCGGATAGCGAAGCCGAGTCGTGAAAAGCGAACCACGTACCGGCCCGGGTTGACGTTCGCGATGGTGTATCGCCCGTCAGCCCCGGTGCGAGCGCCAGAGTTGGTTCCGCCCAGCGACACGTTCACATCCGTGATTGGTTGTCCCGACTCGGCGTCCGTGACGGCACCCGTGACGCGACCTGCGGCGGACTGAGCGCGTACCGACGAGGTGGCGAAGCAGATCGGGACGAGCAATGCGAGGACTCGCGTCCATCTCATTGGGAAATCTCCTGGCAAGAGCCTGGGCGCGAGCGCCGTGAGGGGTGACGGGGCGTGGATGCAGCCATGCGTCGAGCGTCGATGTGGGACGGCGTCGGATGGGTTGGTTCGCGTCGGAGTTGGCCGCCGCGAGTACTGCATATTGTTCTATGATCGAACAAAAAGAGCAAGAGGCAAAAAATGTCAGCCCCAACGGCGCTGACAGAGGAAAAGACTCTCACTATGAAAGACGCCGTCACATTCGCTATTGACAATATCAATATGCTCATCCTATTGTCCCGCCGCCGAACAATCCCACCTACACCGACCCCACCGTGAGAGTCGATCCCTCAGCTCCAGTCCCACTCTACCAACAGGTCGCCGCCGACATCCGGCGCCTGATCGTCAGCGGCGACATGCCCGTCGGGAGCCAGATCCCCCCTCATCGCGACCTCGCCGTCCAATACGGCGTCTCCATCATCACCATCAACAAAGCCCTCTCCGGACTCGTCAGCGAAGGCGTGCTCTACAGCCACGTCGGACGCGGAACCTTCGTCATGGTCCGACCCGCCTCTACCTCAGGTATCGCCGCCGCCAGCACCATCGGCTTCGTCCTCCGCGACCTGAGCTCGCCCTTCTTCTCCCTCATCGCCCACGGCGCTCAACAGCGCGCCGATGCCCTCGGCGTCGGCGTGGTCTTCGCCTCCAGCTCCAACCGCCTCGATCGCGAAGAAGAGCAAATCCGACGGCTCCGCATCCTCGGCGTCCACGCCTTCATCATCGTCTCCATGAGCCGAACCTTCCGGATCGGCGAAGCCATTCAGGCACTCCACGACGCCGACTTTCCCTATGTCATGGTCTCGTACACAGCCGGCGACGACGTGCCGTTCGTCGGAATCGACCTGGACATGTGCGGATACCTCGCCGGAAAACACCTGCTCGCACAGGGATACACACGCTTCGGCTACCTGATCGACAAAGTGGGCAGTCTCAACGGCGAACTCCGCATGGGCGGCTTTCGCCGAGCGCTTCTGGAGGACGGCTACCAAGTGGCCCCGGAATTCGTGTTCGCGCACGAGTTCGAAGCGGAGTGGAACGACTACAAGTCGGGCTACGCCGCCGGAGAACGCATCGCCGCCCTGGCCGAGCGCCCCGAAGCGATGTTCTGCTTCAACGACCTTGGCGCCCTCGGCCTCGAAGACGCCCTGCTCGATCTCGGCCTCCGTGTGCCGGAAGACGTGGCAATCGTCGGTCTCGACGACATCGAGCTGGCGTCACGGTCACGTGTTCCGCTCACCACGCTGCGACAGCCGGTCAATGAAATCGGCGCACGCGCCGTCGACACGGTGCTCGCACGCCTCCGCGGCGAGCGCCCGGCGGTACGCCAGCTCTTTCCACCAAAACTCGTCGTGCGCGCGTCCTCGGGCCCGTCGGCCGAGATGTCCGATGTGATCCCCACCCTGAGAGTCGTCGCATCGTAGTTCGCTCCATTCACGCAGTCGTCCGCCACACGTCCGCGCCCGACCTTCATATGGAGATGTGGGAATGAAACTGTCGAAACTCTACATTGTCGCTGTCACCGCCTTGGCGACGATGCCGCTTGCGTCGCAGGCGCAAAATGCGCTCGGCGGAACGATTCAGGGCGTAGTTCGATCGGAAACCGCTCCCGTCGAAGGCGTGTCCGTCACGGTGTCTGGCACGTCACTTGGCGCGCTCACACGCGCCGACGGACGCTACATCATCGCCAATGTGCCAGCTGGCCGTCGCTCCGTCCGCGCCCAGCGCATCGGCTTCACCTTGCGTGAGTTGCCGGTTACCGTCGTTGCCGGCCAAAGTGGGACGCTCGACATCGACATGAAGGCCAGCGCGGTGAGCCTGGACCAAGTTGTAGTCGTAGGCTACGGCACCCAGACACGTCGCGAGGTGTCTGGCGCGGTGTCGTCCGTGAACAACAGCGACATCGCCAGTATGCCCGTGCCTCGCGTGGACGAGGCACTCTCCGGGCTCGTGTCCGGGGTGCAGGTACAGACGACGAACTCACAACCGGGTTCAGAACTGCGCATCCGCGTACGCGGTGGCAATTCTCTCAACGGAAACAACGAACCGCTCATCGTCGTGGACGGTGTGATCGGTGCCGACCTGAACCAGATCAACCCGAACGACATCGAATCCGTCGACGTACTCAAGGACGCTTCGTCCACGGCGATTTACGGCGCGCGCGCGGCAAACGGTGTGATTCTCGTGACCACCAAGCGCGGTGCGCCCGGACCGGTGCACTTTGACTACGTAGGCTACACGGGTTGGCAGAATGTGTCCAAGCACATCGATCTGCTCACGGCGCCGCAGTTCGCCCTGCTGTACATGCGCAACCCCAACCATGACAAGTCCATAACGTTCGATACGCTGACCTCGGCCTCGCTGCCCACCACTGACTGGCAAAACGCCGTCTATCAGCAGGCCCCGATGCAGAATCACGAAGTCCGCGTGAGTGGATCCAACGGCGGAACGAGCGTGATGGCGAGTGCGACGCTGTTCCAACAGAGCGGCATCGTCCAGCAGTCCAACTTCGATCGCGGCACGCTGCGCTTCAATCTCGATCAGAACATGGGCACCAAGGTCAAGCTCGGCACCCGGGTGACCTACAGCCACTCAGTCAACAACGCCACGCGCGTGAACGACGGCTACGGCACGGCAGGCGGACCGGTCACACAAATGGCACTGCGCTATGCGCCAACGTTGCCGGTGTTCACCGCCGACGGCGGCTATACGGCACCCCTCCTGCCGGCGCAGACCTTCGACAACCCGCTCGCCATCGTCAACCTGCTCCAGAACAAGAGCACGCGCGACTACCTGCTGGGCAACCTCTTCGCCGACATCGAACTCGCCAATCAGTTGAACTTCCGGTCGAGCGTGTCGTACACCTCCAACGATGGCCTCCAGCAGCGCTATACATCGGCGCTGCTCCGCGCCGCTCTCGGCTCGGGGCAGGCGAACGTTGACAACAGCACGGGCACGACCTTCCTCTCGGAAAACACGCTGACCCTTCGTCGCTCCTATGGACGGAACGACTTCACCATCCTGGGCGGCATGACGGCACAGGAATTCAAGGCGGCGTCCAGCGGCTCACAGGGCATCGGCTTCACGAGCGACCTGCTCGGCTACAACCGCATCAACCTGGCAACCACCGTCACGGCATCATCAAACTCATCACGCGAACGGCTTCTCTCCTACCTCAGCCGCTTGAACTACGGGTACGCCGGTAAATACCTCTTCACCGCCACCATTCGCACCGACGGCGCTTCCAAGTTCGCTGTCAATAACAAGTGGGCAGTGTTCCCGTCATTCGGGGCTGCATGGCGTGTGAGCGATGAGGAATTCTTCACGAAACACTTCAAGGGTATCTCGGAGCTGAAGCTGCGCATCAGCACGGGCACCACCGGTAGCGAAGGCATTACCGCCTACCAGTCGCTCGCCGCATGGGCCATCGGTTCGCCCTATGACATCGGCCTCACGCGCCTCAACAACGGCGCGAACCCCAGCCGCAATTCCAATCCCAACTTGAAGTGGGAGACGACGCAGCAGACCAACGCCGGCTTCGACATGGGACTCTTCGACAACCGCGTCTCCCTCACCTTCGATACCTACAAGAAGACGACACGCGATCTGCTCTACGCCAAGCTTGTTCCGTACTACACCGGCTACTCCAGCTACGTCACCAACATCGGCTCCGTGCAGAACAAGGGCACGGAAATCGGCATCGACACACGCAATCACGTCCGCGCGGTGGACGTCCGCCTCGGCGGCAACATCTCCTGGAACCGGAGCAAGGTGCTGGATCTGGGGGGCGACAAGGAGTTCACGCTCGACGGCGTCAACACGTCGCTTCCAACCTTCCGCCCTGCCGCCATCGTGCGCATCGGTGAACCGCTCGGCAATTACTACGGCTACATCTGGGACGGCATCTTCCAGTCGGCGGCCGAGGCGGCAGCAAGCGGCCAGGCGGGCGCGGTTGCGGGCGGCATGAAGCTTCACGACGTCACCGGCGACGGCAAGATCACCGCCGACGACCGCGTCATCCTCGGCAACGCGCAGCCGAAGTACACCTTCGGCCAGAGCGGCCAGTTGGGCTGGCGCGCATTCTCGCTCAGCTACGTGCTGCGCGGCGTACAAGGCGTGAGTGTCGTAAACCTGAACCGCCAGGGCATGGAAACACCGGGCGACAACGTGAACCAGATGCCGGACGTCCTCAACTATTGGACGCCCACCAATCCAACCAACACAATGACGGGGCTTGGCATCGCGCCCTTCAATGGCATGACGTCCCGTTGGGTGGAAGACGGATCGTTCGTGCGCCTCCAGAACGTGACGCTGGGCTGGGAGGTGCCGCAGAGCGTCGCCGCACGCATCAACATGTCGAACCTCCGCGTCTACGGCAGTGCGCAGAACCTGAAGACGTGGACCAATTACTCATGGTACGACCCAGAGGCGAGCTCGCGGGGCACCAGCGACTTGCAGCTCGGCTGGGACGACTCGAGCTACCCGGGTGTCCGCACGTTCACGCTCGGCCTCAACGTGAGCTTCTAGGAGATGACGATGAAACTCAAATATCTCGCGATCGTGGCCGCCGCGACGCTCTCCTTCTCGGCGTGCAAGGACTACCTGGTTGAGGCACCGCAGGACTTCTTCACACCCGCGAACTTTCCGTCCACTGAAGCAGATCTCAAGATCGCCCTCGGCGGCATGGACGACTGGTACACGGGCGGTGCGAACCAAGCGTACTACATCCGCGGCTGGCCGATGATCTCGGAAGTCCCGTCCGAGCAGACCATTCTCATCAACAACACGACGGATTCGAAGTACGAGCAGGACACGTACACCTACAATTCCACTAACGAGTGGCTCTTCCGCACGTGGGCGCAAATGTACGGCGCTATCGGCCAGGCCAACCTCGTGATCCCGCGCATTCCGACCATGGTCGGCGTGCCACAGGACGTGAAGGACCGGTATCTTGGCGCTTTCAAGTTCCATCGCGCGCTCAACCACTTCAACGCCGTGCGCGTGTGGGGTGATGTACCGCTCATGACCGAGCCGATCACCGATTTCGCCACGGCGAACGCGGTGACGCGAACTCCCGCGGCGCAGGTATATGCCGCCATCGCGCAGGATCTCGAAGACGCGGTGAAGCTCTTGCCGGCGAAGTGGCCGGATTCCGCCACGCCAGATGACGGCCGGCCTACCCGCGGTGCCGCCGGCACGATGCTCGCCGACGTGTATGCGAACATGTCAGGGGTGGTAATCAACCAGAACAAGTGGGCTCAGGCCGCCGCCGCCGCAAAGGCGGTCATCGACAGCAAGGCCTACTCGCTCGTTCCCGACTTCTCGCAGCTCTGGCTAGTGAAGAACAAGAACGGCCCCGAACACATCTACTCCATCCAGTTCCAGGGACTCATCCGCAATCTCTTCACCACGCAGTCGCGCCCGAGTGGCATCGGCGTCGAGTCGGGCAGCAACTATTGGTGTAGCACGCCGGAATTCATGGACACCTTCCTCGATGTGGACCTGCGCAAGAAGCCCACCTTCCTCACGCAGGTGACGGTTGGTACTTCGACCTTCTTTTACGACACGCGCGGCACGGTAAAAGGCTTCGGCGACAAGAGTCCCAGATTCGCGCGTCCCTTGCCGTACTACGGAAAGTTCTACGACAACGGCGGACAGTCCATCGCACTCAACAGCGGTCGTTCCGATCTCAACTGGCCAGTCTACCGTTACGCTGAAACGCTGCTGCTGCACGCCGAGGCCGAAAACGAGGCGAATGGCCCGGCGGCGGCGTACGCGTCGATCAATGCGGTCCGCGCCCGTGCGGGTTTGCCCGCGCTTGCCGGACTGACCCAGGCACAGTTTCGCGATGCCGTACGACAGGAGCGTAGTTGGGAACTCGCGTTCGAGTCGAAGCGACTGTTCGACCTGAAGCGCTGGGGTCTGTACGCACAGGTCATCGGTGCCGATCCTGTCTCCAGGATCGGGTGGAAGTCCACGAACATGTGGGCAGCCATTCCGCAACATGAACTCGACATCAATTCGGCGCTCAAGCAGAATCCTGGCTATTGACCTGTGCCGGACGCTGGAGGGGATTCCGCGTGGGGGCGCGTAATTCCCTTCAGCGGCACTGTTCACTCAGGTGCGCGGAAGGCCGGCACCCATGCAGAAATCATCAGCCGTCGTTTATCTCATATAATGAAGACAGGCCAACTGTTCGTGCGCGGAATCGAGGTCGAATGGGAATCGACGGGTGACGGCGTTCGTCGACAGGTGCTCGGCCACGGCACTGACCTGATGGTGGTGCGCGTGGAATTCGAGGCTGGCGCCGTCGGCGCCCTGCATCATCACCCGCACCGCCAGGCGACATATGTGATGAACGGTCGTTTCGACGTCAGTATGGGGGACGAGAACGCCGAGCTCGTTGCGGGCGACTGTTTCTACGCCGCCGCAGACGTCGCCCATGGCGTGCGCGCACTCGAGGCAGGAACCCTCCTCGACGTGTTCACCCCCGTGCGCCGTGATTTCTTGATGCCCGGGACCTGGTGACCAATGCAAACCATTCACACGGGCAATCGATGCAGATGACCTTTCGGTGGTTCGGGGCAGACGATCCGATACCACTCCGCCACGTTCGACAAATACCAGGCGTCGGTGGTGTTGTGAGCGCGTTGTACGACGTACCGGTTGGCGACGTGTGGCCAAAGGCAAAGTTGGCCGCACTCGCCGAGACTATCGATGCGCACGGAATGTCTCTCGCCGTGATAGAGAGCATCCCCATTCACGAAGACATCAAGCTTGGCCGGCCCACGCGCGATCGCCTGGCCGACCAATACGCCGAAAGCGTTCGCCACATGGGTGAGATCGGAATTCCGGTGCTGTGCTACAACTTCATGCCAATCTTCGATTGGACGCGCACCGATCTCGCCATGGTCCAACCGGACGGTTCCACGGCACTTTCGTATGACGAGGCGGCGCTGGCGCGCATCGACCTGTCGCGTGGCACGGGCGACTTGCCGGGGTGGGCAACCGCATACGATGCCGAGACACTACAGGCGTTGCTTGCAGCCTATGGCGACGTGACCGAGGAACGTCTCTGGGAGAACCTCGCGTACTTCCTCGAACGCGTGGTGCCAGTTGCAGAGAGTGTCGGGGTGAAGATGGCCATTCATCCGGACGACCCACCTTGGTCCATCTTCGGGTTGCCGCGCATCGTCACGAGCGGTGAAAGCTTCGAGCGATTGACCAGACTCGTCGACCTGCCCGCCAATGGTGTCACATTCTGCACTGGCTCGCTCGGCGCCGCGCCGTCCAATGACCTGCCGGCCATTGCGCGCGCGCTCGGCGCACGCGGACGGATTCATTTTGCGCACTGCCGCAACGTGAAGTGGACAGGAGAGCGAAAGTTCAATGAAGCGCCACACCCAAGCCGCTTCGGCAACGTGGATATGCACGCCGTGCTGACGGCATTGCACGACACCGGATTCTCCGGCCCAATGCGGCCGGACCACGGCCGCATGATCTGGGGCGAGACGGGCCGCGCCGGATACGGCCTGTACGACCGCGCACTCGGCGCGACGTACCTGCAAGGACTATGGGAAGGCATCTCCAGACGGTGACTGCATGAGAAGGATTTCGCATTGGCCTGTGCTCGCACTTTGCGCACTCGCACTCATATCCGCCCGCTCGGACGCGCAAGCGACGCTTCGCACCATCCTCGCCCGCGGCGAGAACCTCGCCGAATCGAAACGCAGGCTCGCGAAGGGCGATGCCGGGCTCAAGGCATCGTATGATGCCCTCGTCTCGTCCGCCGGGAAGGCCCTCGCGGCGGAGCCGATGTCGGTGATGCAGAAGAAACGCACGCCGTCCAGCGGCACCAAGCATGACTACATGAGCATGGCGCCGTACTACTGGCCCGATACCACCAAGCCGAATGGGCTTCCGTTCCTGTCGCGCGACGGAGAGATGTATCCCGAGAGCCGCCTTGATCACGACGGACTTCGCATGCAGCAAACCATCGCGCGCGCGAAGACGCTGTCGTATGCCTGGTACTTCACCGGGGACGTGAGATACGCTGAGGGTGCCGCGAAGATTCTGCGCATCTTCTTTCTCGACTCTGCCACGCGCATGAACCCCAATCTTCAGTTCGCGCAGGCAATCATGGGGGTGAGCGAGGGGCGAAGCTTCGGGCTCATCGATTCACGGACGGTGCCGGACCTCGTCGATGCGGTCCGAATACTGGAGGATTCACCGGCGTGGACCAGGCAGGACGACGCAGTCATGACATCCTGGTGCCGGCAGTTCATGACGTGGATGCTCGAAAGCAAGAACGGTCGCGAGGAGCGCGCGACCACCAACAACCACGGCGTATTCTATGATGAGCAGGTGGCGTCGCTTGCCTTGTTTGTCGGGGATTCCGCAATCGCGCGCGAAATACTGGGGACCAGTGCAAGGGCGCGCATCGCGTCGCAGATCGACTCGGCGGGCAAGCAGCAACGCGAACTCGCCCGTACGCGGCCGCTGCACTACACACTGTTCAATATCGAAGCGTTCACGATGCTCGCGGAACTGGCGCGCCACGTGGACGGCGACCTCTGGCACTATGCCGCTAACACCGGCGGCAGCATTGAGCGTGCGATTCGCTTTGCGGCACCGTACGCCGACTCGAGGCTCGTCTTTCCTTCCAAGGACATCACACCGGTGGGCGCGGATGCCTTCCTGGTGCCGTTGCGCCGAGCAGCGGCTGCGTACCACGATCGCGAACTGAGTCACGATGTGGAGCAGTTGCCCATGGTGCTTCGTACGTCGGACCTCTCGCGGTTCGAATTCCCCGACCAACCGTGAGCCAGGTCCATCCGGGAAGCATCGTCAGCCGATGCGCTGCTGGCCTGGGCCTGCTGGCGCTGCTGGGCGCTTGCCACTCACCCAGCCGCACATCCGTCCTGCCGGTGCCAGTAAACGCGTCGATGGACGTAGTTGCCAGTGTCGCACTTGCGCGCGCGTCGGAGCAGCTGAGACGCAGCGCCGCGTCACTGGATCCTGCGAACGGCTATCCTCGTTCCACCGACCGGAATGGCAACTGGGAACAGAAGCCGGCAAACCAGTGGACCAGCGCATTCTTTGCGGGGACGCTGTGGTACATGTACCAGCAGACCCACGCGAGTGAGTGGCGCGCGTTGGCGGAGCGGTGGACCGTGGGTCTCGAGAGCAACAAGGATCTCAAGAATACCCACGATCTCGGCTTCATGTTGTTCGACAGCTTCGGTCATGGCTTCCTGCTCACCGGCGACACGCACTATCGCGATGTCGTCATGGATGCGAGCCGGTCGCTTGCGACCCGCTTCAATCCGCGCGTGGGAGCCACACAGTCCTGGAATACGTTTGGCGGTGCCGATGCGCGGGGCACGTGGAAGTTTCCGGTGATCATCGACAACGTGATGAATCTCGAGATGCTCTTCTGGGCTGGCTCCCATGGCGGCGACACCGCATGGTCGCGTATGGCCGAACAGCACTCGATAACGTCGTCGAAGGCGCACGTGCGAAGCGACGGCAGCACCGCGCACGTCGCATTGTTCGACCCGGCTACCGGCGCACTCGAGCGGACCGTCACGTGGCAGGGCTATGCCGACACCTCGACGTGGGCGCGTGGGCAGGCGTGGGCCATTCACGGATTCACGGCCGCCTATGGACGAACGCATCGTGCGGACCTACTCGCCACGGCGCAGCGAACCGCTGACTGGTTCATTTCGCACCTGCCCGCGGATGCCGTTCCGTTCTGGGATTTTCGTCATCCTGCCATTCCGAATACGGAACGCGATGCATCGGCGGGGGCCATCGCGGCGTCGGGACTGTATGATCTCGCGCGACACAGTCAGCCCGATGCCAGCGCACGATATACAGCGGCCGCCGATCGGATCCTGATGTCGCTTGCCACGAGGTATATGGCACCAGCAACGCCAAGCGGGGCCATCCTCGCACATTCAACGGGTGGGCGGCCGGAAGGGTTTGAGATCGACGTCGGAATCGTGTATGCGGACTACTATTTCGTGGAAGCGCTCCTGCGCCGGAGCGGGAAGTTTCTCGAATAGTGCCGGCCCGCCCGAAAGATGTTGACGCAACTACGAAAACGAGGTAGTTTCCACCATGCGCTCAAGTTATTTCGTCACCGGCCGAAACTCCTTGAATAATTGGAACTCCTCGCGGAGACCCGGCTAGCGCGCGTGTGAGAACACGAAGAAGCAGCGCCCGCCAGGTCTCGATCTGGTGGGCGTTTTGATTTTGTGGTGCAGCGCCAGCGATGGGGTGTAGGTCAACTGGCAGACCGCCTGACTGTTAATCAGGAAGTTG
>JBDUCM010000288.1:0-4477 GCA_040003455.1 bacterium | reverse complement strand
ACGGCGGCGAGGGTCCGCAACACGCCGCACCACGCGAGCTACACCTCGAACGAGGCGGACTACACGCTGGACGAAGGAGCCTGAACGCCGGGTGAAGCGATCCGAACGTCGGACAAGCGATCCCTAACGCTGAACGGACAATCCTACACGCCGCGAAGGGGATCCTGCACACTTTTTGGACAATACAAGCCATCGCCCGCATGAGGCATGGCGGTCATGGATTCAGCCGCTCACACGTTGAAACGAAAGAGCAGCACGTCGCCGTCCTGCACCACGTAGTCCTTGCCTTCCTGGCGCATCACGCCCTTCTCCTTCACGCCTTTCCACCCGCCATTGCGGATGAAGTCGTCGTAGCCTGCCGTTTCGGCCTTGATGAAGCCGCGCTCGAAGTCGCTGTGGATCACCCCTGCGGCCTGCGGCGCGGTGTCCCCGCGATGAATTGTCCAGGCCCGCACCTCCACCTCGCCGGCGGTGAAGTAGGTCTGTAGACCGAGCAGGTGGTAGCCGCCCTTGATGAGGCGATCGAGCCCTGCGCTCTCCAGACCGAGTGTCGCCAGGAAGTCCTTGCGATCCTCCGCCGGCAACTCGGCAAGCTCACTCTCGATCTTTGCCGAAAACGCCACGATCTCGGCCTGTTCGCCACTCGCTTCGATGGCCTTGCGGAGCGCCTGAAGGTGCGGGCCTTCCTCGCCTGACAATTCTCCGTCCGTCACATTCGCCGCATAGAGGATCGGCTTGGCCGTCATCAGCGACAGCGGCTTCAGGAGCGCGAGTTGGTCGGCGTCGAGCTTCGCCTCCCACAGTCCCTTGCCTTCCTTCAGGAACTCGTGCGCCTTCTCGATGGTGGGAAGCTCGGCAAGCGCTTCCTTGTCGCCCGTCTTTGCCGATCGCCGCACGCGGTCCAAGCGCTTTTCCACGGTGGCAAGGTCTGCCAGCGCGAGTTCAAACTCGATGACTTCGCGATCACGTACCGGATCGACCGATCCCATCACGTGCAGGATGTCATCGTCGTCGAAGCAGCGGACGACGTGCACGATGGCGTCCGTCTCGCGAATGTTCGCGAGAAACTGGTTGCCCAGTCCTTCGCCCTTGCTGGCTCCTTCCACCAGCCCCGCGATGTCCACAAACTCCACGGCGGCGGGGACGGTCTTCTTCGGCAGGACGATCTTCTCGAGCTCCGCGAGCCGGTCGTCTGGAACGTTCACGCGCCCGATGTTGGGATCCTTCGTGGCAAACGGGTAGTTCGCCGCGAGAACGCCAGCGCTGGTGAGCGCATTGAAGAGGGTGGACTTGCCGACGTTGGGAAGTCCGACGATGCCGAGTCTGAGCATTGAGTGGTGTGGCGGTACGGAAACTGATGGTGGTGACGTTTGAGAAAGCTAATCGGTGCGGGTCACCCGTCGCGCTCACATCAGGGCGCGGGCTGCGGGCGGCTCTGCACGTCGAGCGCGCCCTTGATGCCGGTGCGCACCCAGGCCTCGACGGCTTCCGTGACGACGGGAAACAGCCCGCGGATTGCATCGCCATCGCGCTTGCCTACGCCGCCCAACACGTAGTCCTTCAACGGCCCGCCGGGCGCACGCTCCGGGTTACCCACGCCAAGCCTCAGGCGCGGGTACTGTTGCGTACCGAGCGCCTGCTGGATGGACTTGAGCCCGTTGTGGCCGCCCGCGCCGCCCTCGGCGCGCACGCGCCAGGTGCCGGAGGGGATTGCCACGTCGTCAACGGCAACCATGAGGTCATTGGCCGCCGACCAGAACGGGCGTCGTGCATACTGCACCAACACGCCGCCCGAGAGATTCATGAACGTCTGTGGCTTCACCACACGCACGATTTCCTTGATGCCGGCCAGTTGCCCCTGCGCCACCTTGGCCTGCCCGTCTTTTTTCCAGCCGTCAAAGCCCCAGCGATCGACGAGATGGTCTGCCAGCCACCAGCCCACGTTGTGGCGCGTGTTCTCGTATTCCTTCCCCGGATTTCCGAGGCACAGGATCACCTTCATGGGCGTTGTCTCGTCGTCAGAATGCAACGACGGCTCCGCCCCGGAAGGGCGGAGCCGTCGTGTGAGTGCAGCGAATAGTGCGCGAATTACTTCGCGTCCTCGTCTTCCTTCGCCTTGCGAATGAGCTCCGGCTCCGCCGCGCCCGGCTCGGCGGCAGCGGCTTCGACGGCGGCGCGTGGCGCGATGACGGCGCAGATCGTTGCGTCTTCGTCGCTCAGCACTTCGATACCCTCTGGAAGCTTGATGTCGCGCACGTGCAGCGAATGGCCCATGGCCAGGTGCGTGACATCCACGTCGAGGTGGTTCGGAATGGATGCCGGATCCACGAGCACTTCGATGCTGTGCAGGATCTGCTCGAGCAGCGCGCCGCTGAGGCGGACGCCATCAGGCACGCCCACGAACACGAGCGGAATGTTGACGGTGACCTTCTCGCCGGCCACGAGTTCCTGGAAGTCGATGTGCAGGATCTGCTTCTTGAACGGGTGGCGCTGGACTTCGCGAATGAGCGTATTGGTGGTGGCGCCATCGAGCGAGAGCTGCACCACGGTGCTGCCACGGGAGATGGACGAGAGCAGCTTCTCGAGCTCGCGTGCGTTGACGGACAGCGACTGCGCCTCGCGGGCGTGGCCGTATACGACGCCGGGAACGAGGCCCGCTGCACGAAGCTTGCGGGCGACGCCCTTGCCGGAGTCAGAGCGCTTTTCGGCGCTGAGGGATGCGGATGCCATGATTGGATTCCTGATGAAGCGTTCTTCGACTGCAGCGAACCGCGAATCCGGTGCTACTCTCAGGCGGCTGCGTCCGCCCTACCATGCCGGGCGCTGGAATATCCAGCGTACTCGCGGGCAAAACAAACTCATGCTTCTACGTTCAATCGAACAACGAACTCACACTCTGCTCTGCGTGCGTATAGCGAATTGCCTTGGCCAGCAACTCTCCAACCGAAAGAATTGTCAGCCGGTCAAACCGGCGCTCGGGCGGCAGCAGGATGGTGTCCGTAACCGTGAGTTCCACGATCGGTGAATCGACGAGCCGCTGCACGGCAGGGCCGCTCAGCAGCGCGTGTGTTGCGCAAGCGTAGATGTCATTGGCGCCCAGGCGCTTGAGCGCATGGGCCGCTTCCGAGATCGTGCCGGCCGTATCGATCATGTCGTCGGCGAGGATGCAATCGCGCCCCTCCACCTCACCAACCACGTTCACTACTTCGCTGACGTTCGCGCGCGGACGCCGCTTGTCGATGATCGCGAGCGATGCGTCGAGCCGCTTGGCGAATCCCCTCGCCATCTTGGCCGATCCCACATCAGGCGCGACCACCACCGTGTCCTTCAACTGCTTCTTCTTGAAATGCGTTGTCAACACCGGCATGGCATAGAGGTGATCGACGGGAATGTCGAAGAACCCCTGCAACTGGTGCTGGTGGAAATCGATGCCCAACACGCGATCGGCACCGGCCCCCACAATCATGTTCGCCATGAGCTTGGCCCCGATGGCCACACGCGGCTGATCCTTGCGATCCTGGCGCGCGTATCCGTAATACGGCATCACCACCGTGACCCGCGCCGCACTGGCCCGCTTTGCCGCGTCGATCAGGAGCAACAGCTCCATGATGTTTTCGGCAGGCGGATTGGTACTCTGCACGATGAACACGTCATTGCCGCGGACGTTCTCATCGATACGAACGAAGATCTCCCCGTCCGAAAACCGCGAGCAGTTCAGCTTGCACAGCTCCACGCCCAACTGCCTGGAGATCTCTTCCGCGAGCGGTCGATTTCCCGTTCCCGACAACAGCTTGAACCCATGAGCGGGTACGGCGAGGCCGTCCATGCAGAGCCTTGTAAGATAGTGAGATACAACGACTTGATCAAAACCCGCCCGAATAATTGCCCCTCTTGGATTCGAACCAAGATTCGCGGCTCCAAAGGCCGCTGTCCTGCCATTGGACGAAGGGGCAGTACCTGCTCCAGCCCAGAAAACTACTCGATTGGCAAGACAGGCTCAACTCGCGATGCTGTCGCGGTGTGCACCACCCGCAATGCCACATCCAGTTCCCTCAGCGACGATTGGGCGAGCGACGCTGGGGTGATGCCCCGAACCGCCGTCTCCGCCACCGGACCAGGCCCCGAAATCCCGAACATCGAGGAGCCGGATCCACTCATCATTGAAATCACACACCCCAGTTCGTTCAGGGCGTGCGACACACTCCGCACGGCTGGGTGCCGCCTCGCCACAACCTCCTGGAAGTCATTGACGGCCACCCCGCTAATCTCGTCCCAGTCCGAAAGCGTGAACGGATTCAACACGCTCACGGGTTCCGCGGCGCCAGGCGGTGGATGCACCCGCCACTCGTCCAGCCAACCATAGGCCTCCGCCGTGTTCACCGAGAAATCAGGGAACACGAGCACCACGGCCCGCTGTCGCGGCACGTTGAGCCCGAGCATTCGCTCGCCGCGCCCCCATGCCAATGCATACGGCAGC
>JBDUCM010000124.1:0-15308 GCA_040003455.1 bacterium | reverse complement strand
AGCGCGCGAGGTTCTGGATGCCGAACGAGAAATCGAGCTCGTCCTCCATCTCGAACCGCTTTTTCTGGTTCTCCGTGAGCACCGAATACGCCAGCTGGAGCGTATCCTTGGGCGACATCACGAATTCGAGATTGGAGTTCGTGATCTCGCCGTCGATGCGAAGCTTGGGCCGCTCGCCCGCGGTGACATGCAAATCGGAGGCGTCGCGCTCGATCATTTCCTCGAGCAGGATGCGCAGGTTGATGCCGGTGCTTTGTGCGGGTGCGGTCATTGGGTCGGCTAGGGTCCTGCGTGAAGCATTGGAGTGAGTCGGTGTCTCGATCAGCCTCGATCAGCCTTCCAAACTCTGTTATTGACGACCCAGACGGCTCCGCGCTACGCCGATGTCTCCCGAACGACCTGTTCCAGTGTGGTGATGCCTTTCATGATTTTCATCCAGCCGTCCATCCGCAGCGTGAGCATGCCTTCGTCAACGGCTGCGTCCTTGATTTCCGCGGCCCCGACGTTCTGGAGGATGAGCTTGCGAAGGTTGGCGCTCATCGGCATGACCTCGTAAACGCCCTGACGACCCTTCATCCCGCTGCCCCCGCACGCATCGCAGCCCTTCCCCTTGAAGTAGGGGAGGTCCATGACGCGCGTATCGAGGTTGATGTTCTGGAGGAGGGGTGCCGCTTCCTTTGTGGCCTTGGCCTTGGCGCTCTCGATGGTCTCGGGGGTGAACCGGAGTTCCCGTAACGTTGTGGTGGTCTTCACCTTGGCAACATCGAATTCGATGTCGCTGGGGGTGTACTGCACCTTGCAATTGGAGCAAATGCGCCGCAGGAGGCGTTGCGCGAGCACCAGATTGAGTGCCGAGGCCACGTTGAACGGCTCCAGACCCATGTCCATGAGACGGGTTACCGTCTCAGGGGCCGAGTTGGTGTGCAGCGTGGACAGCACCATGTGGCCCGTCAGTGCCGCCTTGATGGCGATACCGCCAGTTTCCAGGTCGCGGATTTCGCCGACCATGATGATGTTGGGATCCTGTCGCAGAAACGCCTTGAGCGCCGCGGCGAAGGTCATGCCGATTTCTGTCCGGACCAACACCTGGTTCACACCGTAGAGGTTGTACTCCACGGGATCCTCGGCCGTCATGATGTTGACGTCGATGTTGTTGACCTTGGACAGTGCCGAATAGAGCGTGGTGGTCTTGCCCGAGCCCGTTGGACCCGTGACGAGCACCATGCCGTATGGATTGGAGACCGCCTCCATCAAGTCCTTCTCGGCCTTGGGCTCGATGCCGAACTTCTCGAGATCCAGGGTGAGGTTGCCCTTGTCCAGGATTCGGAGGACGATCTTCTCGCCAAAGAGCGTGGGCAGCGTGGACACGCGGTAGTCGATGACCTTCTTGCCCATCTTCAGCTTGATGCGCCCGTCCTGCGGCACGCGACGCTCGGCAATGTTGAGCGAGGCCATGATCTTGAACCGGGATATGAGCGCCGCCTTGAGCTTCATGGGGGGCTTCATCACTTCCAGCAACGCGCCATCAATGCGATAGCGGACGCGGATGTCGTGCTCGAAGCACTCGAAATGGATGTCCGAGGCCCCCTTCTTCACCGCATCGGTAAGAATGGCGTTGATCAGTTTCACGACCGGCGCGTCTTCCATCTGCGCCGAAAGGTTTGCGGCGACGAGGTCTTCTTCCTTCTCCTCGACGACCTCGATATCGCCTTCCATGTCGTCGATGACCGACAGCAGGTCGTTGACCTGCATTTCGGCGGCGTTTTCGTAGAGCTTTTCGATCGCGCTCTTGAGCGTGAACTCTCCCCCGATGACGGGGAAGATGTCGTAGCGCGTGATGAACTTCAGGTCATCCAGGACGCCCAGGTTGGTGGGGTCGGCCATGGCGACCGTCAGCGTGCGCCCGTCGCGCTTGAGGGGGAGTACCAGGTGCTTCACGGCAAGGTCAGCCGGAATCAGCTTGGCGATGCGCGGGTCCACCTCGAACTTGGAGAGGTCTACCGCGGGCATCTTGTACTGCCGCGCCAGCATCTTGGTGAGCTCGGTTTCCTGGATGAAGCCAAGCTTCACCAGATTGTAGCCCACACGGGTGCCATTTTGACGCTGTTCCTGAAGCGCCTTGTCCAACTGCTCGCGTGTGATGAGCCCCTCGCGGACGAGGAGATCGCCAAGGCGTTCGCTTGAAGCGACCGGTGCGGCCATAGGACGGGCGAAGGACGACGGAGGGAACGGCGCGGAATCGCGACCGCGAAAAACGGTTACTCAGGGCAGAAGCCCGGATCGTGAAGCTCGCCCCTCGCCCGAGACATGTCAAGAATTACGCCGTACCAGCATTGCAATTTGCGAGTCTTTGACCGACCGCGCGTTCATTGAGTATCGACCGAACTACGGCCGGGGTGCGGTGAGTCCGGAAAAGGTGACAAGTGGCGCCAGTTTGCGAAGGGTTGCCGGCCCCATGCCCTTCACCCGCCCCAGACCTCCGAGTGAGGCGAAGGCGCCGCGAGAGCCGCGGTCGGCGATGAGTCGTTTGGCGATGGCGGGTCCAATACCTGGCAGCCGTTCAATATCCGCCTCGCTGGCCGTGTCCAGGTCCATTGGCTTTGCGGCTCCGCCCGTCACGCCATCGGAGTCGCCGGGCCTGCCCTTCTTTATGGTTGCGGAGGGCACGTTGACGGACGGTGTTGGCGTTGCACGATAGCCCCGGAAGTCGGAATCGACTCGCGGGCTTGGTGGCGGGAAACCACGCGCGTCTGTGCTGGAGCCGTAGGGTGCGTGCGCGTTCGGTTGGTCCGGCCGTGCGAAGGTAGGCGGCACGCTGGCGACACCGCCGATGACAACGGGGAGCGTATCGCGCCTGGCGGAACCTCGCGTGGCCCGGCTCTTCTTTCCCGATTTTCCCGAATGTGCGGCGCTGGCCGCGCTATCGGCGGCGGTAGCCTGACGCGTGATGGCCTGCTGTTCGAATACCGTGGGGCCGGTGGGCGAACCAGCGCGGACGACACGGAAGGCGCCACCCAGCAAGATGACGATGGCGACGAAGGCGAGGGCCTTCTTTTCTGATGGTGTTGGCATGGCGGGAAGATGGGCAGGCATCCCGGCCGACCATCATCCATTCACCGCCATGCGCATCAATTGTTCGCAGAACGGGGCCGGCTCACCCGTCCATGATGAGCGACAACGCGACATCGCCGACGATCTGGAAGCTCTTCTTCGAGATATGCTCCATGGTGTCGCCGAGTGTGTGATGATAGTTCGGGCTCGATTGGCCGCTGGGGCCGAGCGGTCCGTAGTCCAGGTCGATCACGTCGATCATCCGGAATCCTTTTTCCAGAAAGGGCACGTGATCGTCGATGACGTCCTGGCCAATCTGAGGAATGAAGAACTTGTCGTAGCCGAGGTCCTTGGCCTTCTGCCACACGCGATTCACCACTTCCGGAGCAGCCTGCGCCGACTTGGCTTCCTGCATGATGTTGAGGTCGGCGTCGGCGATCATGTCCCAGAGCACGCCGTACATCGGCTTGTAGTCCGCTGATGGCAAGTGATTCGCGAAATACTGTGAGCCGATCAGTACGTCGAGGTAGGGCGGATCGAAGCTCTTGCCGTAGTCCTCGCCGTCCACGAACAGCAGGTCAACTCCGACAGTTGGCGGTGTCTTCTTGAGGGCATCGCCGATGGCAACGAACAGGCCGACGCCGGCGGCTCCGTCGTTTGCACCGAGAATGGGTGTCTGCCGATTGCCGAGGACCTGGTCCTGGTCGGCCATGGGTCGCGTGTCCCAGTGCGTGACGTACAGAATGCGTTGCGTGGCCTGCGGACGGAAGCGCGCGAGGATGTTCCGCATGGGCACCGAGTCGCCCGCGATGTTGCGATGCGTCCATCGCTGCTCGACGACCGTGTCGGCGCGCTGCTTCATCATGGTGACGATCCAATCGCCCGCCTTGATGGCGCCAGCCGTGCCAGGCACGCGCGGGCCGAAGGCCACTTGCGCGCGCGTATACGACATCGCGGAATCGGCGTTGAACGCCGTCTTCGCGCGCATGGGGAGTTTATCGCACGCGCCGAGCAGCGGGAGCGCGACCATCATCAAGGTGAACATCCGCACGAGCTGTGAACCTGGCTGAATCGTGAAGGCGAGACCCTATGACTACTTGGTATCGCCGAAGAATCGTACTTGAAACACGGTGGACAGAACGAACTGCGTGGCACTGCGATTGAAATTGCGGTCGAACGTCTGCACGCGCGAGCCCTGGAGCGTGAATATCACTGTGTCGCTCAGGTCGGTGTCCGCGTTGAGACTCACGGCGCTACGGCCGTTGTCGGCAAGGCGACTGGTGCCGATGCCGTACTCGCTGACGTAGGTGCTGGTGTGCGTACGCTGCCAACTGATGCGCGTCCGCACGTCGTTGTCGATGGTGAAGCCAAGATTCTTCGGGAACTTGAACGAGCGGCCCACGTCCACGCTCAGGTCTTCGGACGTACCGTCCGCGAGACTACCGGGCAACGAATCGGTGCGTGTGGTTCTGGTGTAGCCGCCCGACGTGGTGAGTCCATGCCCAAAACCCCACGCGATGGACGCGCTGAACGGGAGGGTGCGGGCAACGGAGCCCCGGAGTTCCGGACGCAACCCGTTCTCGTCGCCCGGCAGGAAGCTGGATGCCGCGGAACGCGCGAAGCCGACGTTGGCGCCGAAGGACGTGAGCACCGGAAGCAGCATTGCTGGTGGCTTCCAGTTCCAGCGAACGCTTACGTCGGGAAAGACGGTCTGTTCGCCATCGGCCACGGATTGTGCATCGTCGGCGCGGCGTGTCCAGCTTCGGGTGGTGGTGCGACGGTAGCGGTTGACGAAGGCAATGTCGCCGGGAAAGAACAGTGACTGGCTCGCCGACAAGGACTGCGAGAGGCCCGTGGTGGCTGCCAATTGCCCGTTCGCCTGCCGGAATGCGTCCACGCCGCCGAGGCCGAACTGTAATCCGAGCGGCGCCTGTGTGTTCGCCGCGTCGAAGGCCGAAAGGAGGCTGCGATTGACGTTGATGTCCAGGGGTGCGAACACCCGTGCGAGTCGTCGTGCCAGTGAGGAGTCGGCACCGTAGATGGTGAGCGCCTTGCCGACGTCGATGGTGACGCCGCCACCCATGTTCTGTGAGACCGTGATGCGACGAGGCAGGGTTTCGGTGACGGTGTTACCGAACGTCAGGCCGGCGAATGAACCGACATTGGGGTCGCGGAGCATGCCGTACTGTGTGCCGAAATCCGCGCGCGGGCGAAACCATTGCGACAACTGCGGAGCGTACGATACCGACGTAAGGAGGGAGCGTTCGCGCTCGAGGCCCACGTTGGCGCCGAACAACTTCGCGCGATCTTCTGTGGCTGTGCGCGCTGCCGCCGTCGTATCTCCGTAGTCGCGGAGATCGCGCAGCGAGACGAAGTCCCAACGCGCCGAGAGCCCTTCCGCAGGACGGAATTCGAGCGTGGTTGCGTTACGCCATAGATTCTGATCCGAGCGGGCAACCCGGCCTGAATCGTCAGTGGCCACGGCGGGCTTGAAGTAGGAGAGCATTTGCTCGCTACCCCGCACAACGCCGCTGGAGAAGCGGATCACCGTGGGATTCCAGCGAACTGTCGTGGGGGTGTTGGCGGTATCGGGCGCGCTCGACCCGAACGGCAGCAAGCGGAGCGGAATCCCGAACACACCAGGCAGGTGCGCTGTGCGCGCTTCAGCCGCCAGGTTGTAGTCGAGGCTCAGCGCAAAGTTATGATTGGCGCCGGACTGATATTCGTTTCGCGTGTCGCCGGTGGTGTAGGTGGAGGTAAGACCGAGGTTGTCCACGAGCGCGCTGACGAGCGGATTACCCAGCGGCGCAATCCGTCGCACGCTGAGTGCGTACGTGGTGGATCCGGTACTGGGCGTGCGCAGGCTCTGCACACCCGCGCCGGGAACATCGGTGCCGCTGAGGAACAGCGGAGTACTCGATGCGGAGACGTGGGTGATGGTGAGCGGCACGGCGAGTCCTGCGGCCGGTGGCAGCAGCTTCTCCAGATGGAGTGTGCCCACGATATCCACCACGCGATCGTCGGAGAAGGTGGGTTGCTCCGCGAGCTGCCTGAAATTGGCGTCGCGCTTGATGAGACCCACGTGCACGTCGGCGAAATCGGATGCGGACAGCGCGACGCTCACCTGCGATGCATAACCAGGCAAGCTGAGCGCCTTGTCCAGCCTGATGTCGTCGACCCACAACTCGAGCGAATCCGCGGGGCCAACCACGCTGGGAACGCCATTGCCGGGCGGAAGACGGACGAAGCCGACAGCCATTTCCTGCACCGCGGCGAGGTTGGGCGGAGCGGCACCCGGTTCAACGGTGTACACCATGTACGGCCCGTCGCATGCCACGTAGCGTTGCTGGCCGGCTGGCGCCATGGACGCATTGACGAGAGAGACGTCCACTCCAGAACACGACAAGGTATCGCCACGATTCTGGAGGTACGCGTTCTGGAGTTTCTGTCGCAACGCGAAGAAGCGGTTGAAATCCACGAGCACTTCCGGATTCCACGCGGCCTGCCCTGAGCCTGCACTCACAGGGGTGCGATACATGTAGAAGTTGTTCGCATCGCGGCCCATCTTCACGTACATCTGGAGCTCGCCCGCCTGTCCCCAACCAACGCGCCGGCCGCGCGCCCAGAGGCGGAGTTGACGATACCCCATGAAGCTCTGCTGGCCATTGGGGAACCGATAGTACGCCTCGGCGCGACCAAACAGCGGCAGGTTTCCCGCCTGGAGCCGCAGCGATCGTTCGTTGATCTGCACCGTGCCGGCGGCAATCTGTGGATTGCGCTGTTCGTCCGCGTTGACGATTCCCGGTGGCGACTGATAGTCATCGGTGCCGAGCAGATTCTTGTCGGCGGTACCGATGAGTGATGTCTGCGTATAGCCGAACGCTGGCGTCTCGCCGGCGATGCCGAACAATGTTTGCGCGTTGCGCTTGAGCCACGGCGGCCCCGTGAGTTTCAGACGCGCCAGCGGCACTTGAATGAATTCGTCATCGCCGATGCCGGGGCCGCTGATCATCGTGACGCGGAGGGCACGAATGCGACGGAGCAACACGTCGTTGATCGTATCGTCCGCCGCGCGGAAGGGAACGCGGATGAGAACCCATTGCAACGTGCGAGCAGCGTGGGTGGAATCGAGCTGCTGCTGAAACGACTTTCCGAAACGAACCCACCGCCGTGCGTCACCGAGATCCACGACGAAGCGCGACAGGCGTTCGGAATTGCGCACGGCGTTTGGCAGGTTCAGCACGCCGTCGAGATCGATGTCCTCTTCGTCCAGGCGATTGTTGTGCACCGTGCAGTTCGCGCGCGTGTCACCCAGACGCGGAACCACACGACTGGTACCATTGCAGAGCGGGAAGTTGAAGATGCGCGAGTACACGTTGTTCTCGCCCACGACCAGGGTATCGACAACGTCGCCTGGCAGTCCGGTGTCGTTCACGGCGGCGTTGAATGCACGCGAGATGGGATCACGCTCGGTGTCGGCGCGGTCGAAGCCCTGGAATCGCTTTCCATGGAAGATTGAATCCGGCTTGACGCCTGATCGCAGCAGCAACGTGTCCGGCGAGAAGGCCAGCGTATTCTCCGACACGTCACCCAGATCGAAGACCAGGGTGGGATTGGCCGATCGATGGACGGTAGCGGTGTCGATGAGCGTCCAGAACTCGAGATTCTCGGCGCGCGAGAGGTCGATACCTGCGGGGTTGAGTACCGTCTTTACCGACCGATAGCGCCGGCCCGCGGGGGCGTCGGCGACGGTCCATGCATACGACCGCGACGCCGCGTCGTAGCGTCCTCCGACGGCAAGTGGATACAGCGTGAGCCAGAGTAGCTGTTCCGTGGGTGCAAGGCTGTTGCCCACGCCGGACAGCGTGGCATTGGGATCAATGCTGTCGCCGCGCACGCTCACCGGAATACCTGCGAGGGAGGTTCCGAAATTCTGGAAGGCGATGGTGGTTGCGCGCCGAGTATCGAAGGGGAATGGGCCGAAGCGCAGCGGGAGCGCGTGGCCGTCGGCGGGTTGGCTGGAGAGCGACCAGTTCTGATCGAACAACGACACCGTGACGCCGGACTCGGACTCGAAGCTCTCGACGTACGCCTGCGTGGCACCGCCGGGCTGCGGGTGGCTGGTTGCAAACTCACCTTGCACGCTGAGCCGGCTCGGCGCCTTCGCATTGACGAACGGCAGTTTGTTGACCGCGCGGCTGACAGCGGCCACGTCCCAGGAGAGTTGGCCGTTGACACCGGCCAGCAGTGATGAAAGTGGTTCGAAGCCGAGTGCGGGGCGCGTGAAATTGGTGCTCTGGGACTGCCGCACCGCCATGAAATTCAATTCGCCGTTGGGCAGCGGTAGCGTGCTCGCAAATCCGAACAGCGATGTCGGCGTTGCAGCGATGGCGGACAGCGCGTTCTCCTCAAAGTGAACGCTCACGGCGCGTTGTCGCGTGAAGAGTGTTTCGGGCCGCGCAAACGTGAGCCGGCCGAGTTCGTAGTCCACGCGGTAGTCCACGTCGCGGATGAGGGGCCGCCCGTCGATCACCACGCGCTCCGATCCGCGGCGCACTTGCACACTGCCGAGTGCAATGGCTCCCGCGTCGGCGCCCGCCTCGGTTTCGTAGTGGACCTTCAACCGATAGACATTGGCCGGATGCTGCGACGAATACAGGTACTCGCTGGGCGACGTGTAGATCGCCTCGTTGGTGGGATTGCCCGGCACCACGAGCCCTGAATCGCGCTTGGCGAATGGTTGGAGCGACGGGAAGATGACAAAGTGATCGCGGATGATGCGACCACTGCTCGAGCCCGAGCCGACCGCTGACCCCGCGACGGATGCGGCGCTCAGCATCGACGCCGTGCCGCCGGCCGCAGCGCTGAAGTTTGGATCCGTGGGCCGCGGCCACATGCGATTTTCGAGGTCGAAACGCGCCGGGTTTGTCGACTGCGCGAGCCCGAACATCTGGAGGAAGGTGGCGTAGGTGCCGGCGGCGGGTTTTTCCTGTTCGCCGGCCCCGCTCACGACGCGGAGGGTGGTGGATCCGCGAATGAGTTCATCGCCGCCGATCCGATAGACCGAGCGAATTTCGCGCCGGAACTCCGGGGTGCCGGGGAGCACATTCGGGTCAGAGACCAGATTCGCGATCTGATCGCCGCTGGTTGCCTGGAGATCCGGCGTTCCGCCGGTGGATACGTGAACTGTATCGCGCCCGTTGATGCGGACCGTGTAGGCCACGACCAGACGTTCGTTGTTCTGCCGCAGCGGGCTCACGAGCGCGAACCAGAGCTGTGACGGATCCAGGTAGTAGTCCACGCCTTCGCGGAGGACATCGAACGTCTGGCGACCGCGGCCTGGATCGCCATTGATACGGAAGCGCGGTCCGTTCGGGTTCTGCGGCTGCGCACCGAACAACACGCGATACAACACTATTCGGCGCGGACGGAGGGTGTCCGGAAGTGACGCCGCGAGGGACGCCAGTTGGTTTCGGTTGAGGATGTCGATGTTTGGATATGCGCCCTTGAACAGGGCGGGATCCACCGTAAAGAAGAAGCGGCGCGGCTCCACCTGATTGTCGTTGAGTTCGTGCTCGCCGCTCTGGAGCACGCGATCACCGATGAAATACGTGCGCTCCTGCGCGACATTTCCCTTCTGCTGCGCCGCAATGGCGTTGAGCCGGAGGGGGCCGATATGCCCGGTGGCCTGAAGGCCGTAGTTGCCGGTGGGAATGCCGCTGGAGAGGAACCGCGTGGACGGTAGCGCGAAGGAGACGTTGCCAACTTCCAGGCGCTGGAGCCGGTCGCTGGCCTTACCCTCGTAGTAGACATTGAGGACGTTGGACGCATCGAACTCGCGCGACTCGTCGTAGTCCACGTCGACATGGACGCGCCCGCCAATGGTGCCGGCGCTCCGCAGCATGAACTGCGGATTGAAGGTGGGAGCGAGGGCGCTGGAGCAGTTCTCGGCGGCCGTGACGATCTGTCCGTTGGTGCAGCGCTCGTCGGTGCGCTTGTCGGCGCGAGCCTCGATACGGCTGCGGACATCGAGACGCAGATCGGAACCGGGGCCGAACAGGTTGGATTTTCGACCCGTGTCGGCCGGGATTGCGGGCCTGGGCATCACGACTCGCCCGGTGGAGTCGGCGGCGGCACCCCGAAGCGTGTCAACGCGAGCGGAGTCCACACGCGGCACCGGCGCTGGAGGCACCGGGACCTGCGCACCGACGATGACGGGCCGGGCAAACGCCGTGATTACAGCGAGGATCCGGAGAGCGCGCACCAATCCCAGGAGGCGGGGTACCGAGCTGACCGCGCGCTGCCTGCGGGACCAAGGCCCGCTCGGCGCGGGAATCGGTTGGAGGTGGCGCGCTAAGGGAAAGACTTGAATTTCAGTGTGGGGCGTGCGGAATTTAGTGACTGCGATGCACGCGACAACCCGGTGGTACTCTTGAACTTCCGCGTGCCCTCCGCATCCCGGACCTCCGTTTGAAGATAATAAGCCGCTACGTCCTCAGGGAACATCTCGGGCCGCTGATGTTTGCGTTCACCACGCTGACGTCGTTGCTGCTGCTCAACTTCATTTCTCGCCAGTTCCGTGAACTGGTGGGCAAGGGGCTGCCGTGGCCGGTAATCGGGGAGTTCTTCATGCTCTCCATTCCGTTCACCGTGGCGCTCACCGTCCCGATGTCGGTGCTGGTGGCAGTGCTGTACGCCTACAGCCGGCTGGCGTCGGAAAACGAGATTACCGCCATGAAGGCCAATGGCGTAAGCCCGTTGCGTCTGGTGATGCCGGCTATCGGGTTTGGCATTTTCATGTCGATCGCGCTGCTGGCATTCAACGACCAGGTGCTGCCTCGCGCCAATCATCGCCTGAAAACACTGCAAGACGACATTTCGCAAACCAAGCCGACACTGCTGCTCAAGGATCAGGTCATCAACCCCATTGCCGAGGGGAAGTTCTATCTCAAGGCGGGTCGGATTGACCGGACGGACAGTGGCCGGATGAAGCAGGTGGTGATCTACGACCTTGCCGACCCCATGCGACGGAGGACGATCTTCGCCGACAGCGGCATCATCGCGTTCTCGGCGAACAAGGTGGATATCGACCTGACGCTGTTTGACGGGCAGATGCAGGAGGTGGCGACCGACAAGCCGACGCAGTTGGACCGCCTGTTCTACAAGCAGGACCGCATCCGAATCAAGGATGTGGGGCGCGAACTCCACACGAGCCAACCCAGCTCATCGTCGAAAGGCGACCGCGAGATGAGCGTGTGCGAGATGCAGCGCCAGTACTGGATGAGCAATTCGAGTTATGCATCTGCCTTGCGGGACTACCAGAAGACCGCAAAAGCGCCGAACTCGGCGCCGGACGCCGCCTTCTCACCACCGTTGCATACCCCAGAGCCACACGGAATTGGTTGGGCATACTGCACCTTGTTGCACGGTGTGTTTGGCGTGAAGGAGGCACAGGCGGCTGAGGTGCCGCTGGGGCCAAGGCGCCAGTCGCCCCAGCAGGCCCAGGACTCGGTGAAGCGGGCCGGCGCGCAGGACAGCGCGAAGAAGCAGGCCGCGCAGGATTCGGTGAAGCAGCGGGCGATGCAGGACTCCGCCAGGCAGAAGGCGGCGCAGGATTCGGCGAAGCGGCGGGCGGATTCAGCGAATGCGCGCGGCGGGGTGCCCGCGGCGGGTGCTGCACCGTTTCCGGTGCTGCCCGCGACACAGGTTCCGGCACCGGGAGCGCCGGTACCGGGGGCGGTGGTTCCCCCCGCATTTGCACCCTCGTCCGGCATGGGTGCCGCACCGCAGGCCGCGGCTGGGGCGGATACGAACCTGAGCCAGGAAGCCATTGCTGCCAAGGCGGCGGCGGAGCTGATGCGGCTCAACACCCCGAAGGAAGACGGGAATCAGATGGGAAAGGCCCGTCTGCTCGAAGCCAAGATGCGTCTGGACATCGCGGAGCGTGCCCGTAATCGCTACGCGATCGAGATCCACAAGAAGTTCTCGCTCGCGCTGGCATGCCTCATTTTCTGCATCGTCGCCCCACCGATTGCGTTGCGATTTCCGCGCGGCGGTGTGGGATTGGTCATCGGCGTGAGCCTTGCTGTGTTCGCGTTGTACTATGTGGGACTGATTGGCGGCGAAGCACTCGCGAACAAGGCAATCATGCCGCCCTTCTGGGCGATGTGGGGGACAAACGTCATCATGACGCTCGTTGGGGTGGTGCTGTTGCTGCGCATGGGGCACGAGTCGGGCTCCGGGCGCGGCGGCGGCGTGCGTGAGTGGTTCGACAACCGCCGCGCGCGTCGCGAGGACGCGGCGAGGGCGCGATGAGGCACATCGTGCGCCCACTCGACCGCTACGTGTTCATGGAGTGGTTCAAGATCTTCCTGTCCACTGCCCTGGGGCTGCCGTTCCTGCTGGTGATCATCGACCTCACCGATCACCTCCAGAGCTATCTGGACCGGAACATTCCACGCGCCGACATCGCGCTCAGCTATGTGTACTGGGTGCCGCAGTCGATGTTCATGGCAATGCCGGCCGCGGTCCTTTTTGCGACGGTCTTTTCGATTGGCAATTTCACGCGGCACACCGAGGTGACGGCGGCAAAGGCATCGGGGATCAGCTTCTACCGGCTGATTCTTCCAATCCTGTTTGGCGCCATGCTCGCGGCGGGGCTGGATCTGGTCATCGGCGAGACGGTGCCGATCAGCGATGCACGCCGGAACGAGCTACTGGGCGAGAGCAAGATCGGCACGGGCACGCAGCGGTCCAATTTCGTCTATGCCGCCGAATTTGGCCGAGTGTACAAGGCGCAGTCGCTGGATGTGGCGCGGAATTCTCTGGACCGCCTTCAGGTCGAACGAAAAGGGAGCGGTCCGGATTACCCCACCGTCGTGATGTCATCGGCGGGAGGGAAGTTCGATCCGAAGACGCGGCGGTGGCGGCTCCAGCAGGGTGAAATGCACATCATCCGCGACAGCACGCCTAGCGTGGACATCAGCTTTGGCGAGATGATCGACCGACGAATGACGGAACGTCCCGAGGACCTGATGTCCAAGCCGCGCGACCCGCAGGAGCTGCGGTACGCCGACCTGTCGCAGTTCATCAAGTCGCTGGAACGGTCTGGCGGCGACGCGAACGAACTGCGTGTGGAACGGGCACTGAAGATTGCCATTCCCATCACGTGCCTGGTGATCGCAATGTTCGGTGCGCCCCTTGCTACGAGCACGCAGCGAGGGGGCACCGCGTACGGAATCGGCGTGAGCCTTGCGACTACAGTAACATTTCTCATGCTCATTCAGCTCACCAAGGCCGTTGGACAGAAGGACGTACTCCCGCCGGACATCGCGGCCTGGGTGCCAAACGCGCTATTTGCCGTAGTGGGGCTCGTGCTTCTTGTGCGAGTGCGCACGTGAGCGAGTACGATCGCCCCATTCGCGGTCCTCTTCCCACCGAGCAATTTCCGATCGTCCAGCGGAAGGGAATTCAGTTCTTCCGCCGGATGACGCTGCTGTCCATTGGGTTCCTGCGCCAGATCGGAGCGCGGGGATATTTCCTGCGGGACATCGGCCGCGCGTTCGGCGATCCGGCGACGTTCGTGCCGGAAACCATCCGGCAGATGCGGGGGATCGGAGTTGATTCCGTGCCGCTGACGGTGATCGTCGCGGCGTTCATTGGTGGCGTGATCGCGCTTCAGACTCGCTACCAGTTGTTCGCGGGGGTCCAACTTTCGCTGGTGGGCCTGGCAACGAGGCAGACGATCATCCTGGAGCTGGGACCGCTGCTCACCGGCCTCGTCCTTACGGGGCGCGTGGGAGCCCGAATGACCGCGGAAATCGGTACCATGCGGGTGACGGAGCAGATCGACGCGCTCGAGACCTTGTCGTACGACCCGTTGGCGTTTCTCATTGTGCCACGCCTGATTGCGGCGGTGGTGATGCTGCCGGTTCTGGTGATATTGGCAGACGCGGTGGGAGTCGGCAGCGGCTATGCAATCTCCGTGATGGCCACGGACATTTCCCCGAAGGATTTCAAGGAAGGCGTCCGACTTGCGTTTGGCGTTTTCCAGGTGGTCTACTCGCTGATCAAGGCGACGCTGTTCGGCGGCGCGATTGCTTTTGTCTGCTCGTATGAGGGATTCGTCACGGAGGCTGGTGCGGAAGGCGTGGGCCGGTCCACGGCCAAGGCAGTCGTCATCACGTCTGTGGTCATTCTCGTTCTCGATGCGTTGACGGCGGCGATCTTCGCCCCTTACCTACAAGCATGAAACGGCGCGACGAAGTTCTCGTGGGAGCCCTCATTTCCACCGCCCTGGCGGTGGCACTGCTGGGCGTACTCTGGCTGGTGCGCGGCGGCCTGTCGTCGGGCTATCCGTTGTACACGAAGTTTGCCTGGGGGCAGAATCTCAAGCAGGGGCAGCCGGTGCTGCTGGCCGGCGTGAGTGTGGGCTATGTGAGCAACGTGGCGTTGCGCGACGACGGCTACCTCGATGTCCTGTTGCGCGTGAACGACGACATCAAGGTGCCCAAGAACGCCACCGCTGCGGTGAAGCCGATCGGCATCTTCGGTGACGCGGCCATCGCACTCACCCCTACGGGCCCGAGCAAGATTTCGTATGGCCCGGGCGACACGGTGCCGGTGGGCGCCGGCCCAGTGGACATCCAGGCGATCGAAGACCGCGTGGACTCCGTGGGCAAGGTGGTGCAGAAGATGGTGAACGTGCTCAACGCCGATTTGATCGAGTCGGGCGGAATCAGGGACATTCGCAAGAGCATCGCCAACGCGACGGCGCTTTCTGCGTCCGCCGCCGCACTGTCTCAGCAGTTGAACACCATCGCTGTGCAGCAGAACAAGAACCTGAACGACGTGATGACCTCGTTCAAGCGCGCGGCCAGCGCGGTGGATTCAGCGAAGATCGACTCGACATTGAAGAACTTCCGGACCTCGAGCGAGAGCCTGACACGAATCGCGGCCAATCTCGACTCGACCAGCAAGCGGGCGAGCAACCTGATGGCGGGGATCGATCGCGGTGAAGGCACGATCGGCAAGTTCGCAAAGGACACGCTGCTCTATCGCGACCTCCGTGCGCTGGTGACGCAGGCGGATTCTGTGCTCGCGGATCTCAAGGCGAACCCGAAGAAATACATCAATCTCAGAATATTCTAGCCTGATATCGCTCCGCGCTGAGCTATGAGCACGGAGCGTGAGAAGGAGCCACCAGCGGGAGCATGAGCGTGAGCGTGAGCCTCCAGCACTGAGCATGTCAGAGCTCG
>JBDUCM010000287.1:0-4533 GCA_040003455.1 bacterium | reverse complement strand
ACTTCTAACTCAAGACACTAGCTCTCTCACGTTACTCGGTACTGGGGAGAAGCACGCGCAATTGTGGCAGAATAGATGGCAAGCATCATCGCAACATGATACGAGTCGAGCTGTGTTTAGCGCGTTCTGCGATTCGCTCCGTGCAGGAGCCGATGTTTTCTCTGGAGGTCCGCCACAGGTAGTGGGTTTGTATCGCGTGCGAGGCGGAAGAACTATAGGGGTCGTGACGGATCGAGGCGCTCACGTTTTCGGCCTGCCCGTAGCTGCGTCCTCTGTCGATGCCTCATCTGTCACTGAGTGGAGGAACGAAGTATTCGAACGGGTTGGCGTGACTGGAGAGCGGCAGCTAGGCGCACAGCGACACCATGTCCCAAAAGGACTCGGCAGTCCCATTCTCGCACCACGCACCGTTCGGTAGGCAAACTTCGTCGAGCCGCTTCCAAGCCGCGGGGGGCGTGGAAGGCAAGCTTCTGGATCATCCGCGGGGTCCAACTCTCCATCAACCTCGAGACAGGCGCCAAGTAAGCCCGATTGAGCAGCGTCCCGCACACTTCGTCAGTGTGGTGGTATTGGGTGCTGTCGCGTTCGCGACCCCACTCACGCGAATAGCCGACGATGCCAGGCGCGGTCGCGATCCCATGCCTCCGCCTCGGAGTCGGTGAGACGCCGATTGTTAACCAAGAGAATGTCGAAGCGCCTTACTGCGCCAGTGATACCCTCTTGGGTGATTCGTGCGCTCGCATATCCGGATACTACGTCGGCGATCTGAACACAAATGCTTTGTTCGTCCTGTATGGAGCGGACGAAACCTTGCTCCGCAGGTGATCGGGGAAGCAGTCCGCCCCTCACCTCTGCCGTATCTCGAAGCCGAGCTACTGCCGTCGTAGCCTCCTCTCCTTCGTCGAACTCGAGTCGTACCTGTGCGACTTCGCGAAGCTGGATCCGTGCGTGGGTAGATGCCATGCCCCCGACATAGCGACTCTCCTCTACCCAAGAGCCGTTGCTGAATCGGGATTCAGGCTCGCTGTCGCGGACGAACAGGGCGGTAGACTGCAAAGCCAGTTTCGCTGACCTACGATGGTTGTGGCCGACGTGGGCAGCGTATGTCTCAACGAGATTGGCGCGACCGTCTTCCAAGTCATCGAAATCATCCGACACGGCTTCACAGAAGAGCCTATCAAGATCCCCAACTCCGGAGGCTCTGAGCACCATCTCAGTGGTGTACCGTCTGACGGATGCGATGGCGGCGTCCAGGTGAGGTTGCCCGTGCGAACTTCCGCACAGCAGCTCGCTCCAAATTGGCGCACCTGCGCCGTCGTCTAGCATCAGCCGATCCATACGGCGGACACATTCCATGGGATCGACCACAACGACGGGCACTCGCTCAATCTGGCGTCGAAGCCCATTCGCGATGTCCCCGCTTCCGCGCAGCAGCAGCTCTTGTACAGCGGGATTCTGCCACTTGGTGGTCCGACCCGCGCCAACGATGCGCTGGAGTGGGCCGGCGAGAAGCGGTGACCACTGAGGGCCGACAACTGCCTGTACGCGGATGTATTCCTCACGGTACCCGGGCGCCACGCCGCCATCATGGACACGGTTGACCGTCGTTGAGTCAGCTGAAAGCCCGGACCGGTCTACGCTGACATCTCTTTGATGTTTGCTGAAGGTGAGCTCCTACTTTAAGGTCTTTTGGGGTTTAACCAGATTCTGTTCCGGAGCGCCACGTGACGGCGCGCTCGACGTACGCGCGCAGCGTTACGCGGCCGTCTTTCCCTCTGGAAAGGTTCGAGGTGCCTTCTCGATTTTTCCACGAGGTGAGTCCCACTGCGTGTACCCATCACAGAGGTAGGCGCGGTAGTCATGGCCTGCCGGAAGCTCGAACGCGAGCTCCAAACGGCGAGTTCGTTTGACTCGAACGAGCGCTGATACGTCAGCGATCTTGCCGAGGGACAGCGAAATCTCCCGCCCTACGTCTGTAACCCAGGCGCGCTTTTCCTTATGAACGGCGCCGCTTGTGTCTCCAGCGAGGGCGAGATCGACAATGTCGTAGTACTCCGGGGTTACACCGTCCGCGGATGTGGTACCGTCAACAGAGCGAATCCCACGCTTTTGAAGTAGAGGGTCGCCGCTCTCACTCGGAGGAGCCACCTCCGCTTCGTGCCCACGCCCCACAAGCTCGTCGCCGTCGTAGATAGCCACTCTTCTTACGTGCACCATCACTGGCACGTAGACCTGCTTGTGCGCACCGTCCGTGGTGACGAACGTGCGAGACTTGCTGACTTCGATCGTGGTACTGGCGGACACTCCGACCGGCTGAAACTTCACATTCCATCCGCTGCCGCCCGTGAAGGTGTCTCCTTCGGAATACTCGACCTTGGCTCCTTGGACCGGGGGGGCGCCAAACCGATACAGCGGTACGTCCACGACTTCGGTCCAGGTCTCTTCAGTCACCCGCTTTCGCATTCGGAGAAGCTCTCGAATGCCTCCTACCATGGAGCTAGGCGGCATCGCGGTGCGCTGCAGGGCCGCGAATCTAGTTGCGAACGTTTGAATGGAACGTTCGTCCCAGCCAGACTCGCGGAGACCACGTCGAATCAGCTCAGGATGACGTGTGACTTCCTCAGACCACTCTGTCACTCCGCTGATGCGGTAGATAGGTGGGTACGGGGGGCCAAAGCCGCAGCTGCAGCCGGCCGAATGCTTCTTTGCGTTGCACATTGGAGCATGGGCAAGTTCGGGGTGCCAAGTTGCATGACGACGGCCGTCACACCCACGGGAGGAAGGAGCTTCCGCCCATCGCGCCGATCCCAGGCGTTGTGGGTGTCTAGCCACCGGCGAGCCCCGTGCTTCGGAGCGGAGCTACTTGCCCCTTACGCCGTGGTCGGCGGACTTGGGCGCGTGCTGTCGCTCTGACTCCTCTATGGCGCGCTCGATTGCCAAGCGGGCCCAAGCCGTCTTCTTCATCCCCGCACGGGCGGCGGCCAACTTCAAACGCGCCACGAAGCTGCCATGGATTCGGAGATTCATCCGCTCCATGAAATCGTCCGCTAGTGGCCGCCCTCTGCCGCCGTCCGGCATTGTGCCCCTTTATCGAAGCCGAGCCCCGGAAGGCGGGCTGTTTTATTTCCTAAATGCGAGGTGCGATCCGGCCTGCCGAACAGCACCTCGTAAAGAAGTCTCGGTCAATGTGACTGTTCAGAATTCGCCCCGTATGTGTTCAGTCCCGAACACGCCTCGCCAGAAGCACGTGGATCTCAGTGATCCTTCACCCACATTCACTAAACCCGCACACATGACACTTCACACACCCCTCCGCATACTCCAGCTGCGACCCACAGTCCGGGCACGTCCCCATGAACGTCTCCCCACCATTGTACGCCTGGAAACTCATCTGCTCCCCCGTGCCTGACGTGTGCACGATGAGCTGCTCTGCCTGCGGAATGGGCGTGCCCTGATTCGGCGCCTCCATCCCGAGCAGGTTCTGCTGAATCCCCTGCTTGTCCTTCCACCACTGCTCGAGCGCAATACCGATGGCATCGGGCACGGATAACACCTTGTTCGGCCCAAGACCAACCGCGCGATCAGACGAGATCCCGCGCAACTGCTTGTGCACTTCCGTGATCGGGATGCCGGAACGCAACGCGAGCGAGATAAGACGACCCATCGCCTCCGCATCGGCCATGGCCGACCCGCCGGCCTTGCCGAGGGTGATGAAGACCTCGAACGGCTGATTGCGATCGTCTTCCGTGATGTTCACGAACATGGTGCCGAGCGGCGTTTCGAGACGGTGCGTGGTGCCGCGGAGCTTCTCGGGACGTGAACGCTTGGCCCTGCGCTGAAGGTTCTCGGCCTCGATGTCGAACAGCGACTTCCGCAGGCGCTCGATCTCTGCGTCCTTCTCCGCAATGGTGCCATGCAACTCGCCCACTTCGCGACGCTCGGCGGCGGTGGCGGGCTTGGCATCGCGCGCGGCGGCGGCGGTGGCGGTGGCGCCGGTGCTCAGCACCTGCGCATCGCGGCTTCCGTCGCGATACACGGTGACGCCCTTGCACTTCATGTCATACGCCATCTCATAGATGGCGCGGACGTCTTCGGGGGTGGCGGCGTGGCCGAAGTTGGTGGTCTTGCAGATGGCGGAGTCGCAGTTCTCCTGGAAGGCGGCCTGCATCTTCACGTGCCACTCGGGGGCAATGGCGTTCGCCGTGACGAACACCTTCTGCCACTTGGCGGGCACTTCGTGGAAGTTGACGTGGCCCTGCTTGGCGATGCGCTCGATGAGGTCATCGCTATACCAGCCTTCCTGCCTGGCGATGGCGACGAAGTCTTCATTGACATCGGGCATCATGACGCCGGCCTGATTGCGCATGAACGCAACGGCAAACAGGGGCTCGAGGCCGCTGGAGCAGCCGGCGATGATGGAGATGGTGCCGGTGGGCGCAACGGTGGTGACGTTGCAATTGCGCAGGAGCTGCATGGGACGAATGCGCTTGCCCTCGGCATCACGGGCGCACGTTTCGTCGGGGCCCCAGATGG
>JBDUCM010000123.1:0-15453 GCA_040003455.1 bacterium | reverse complement strand
CCAGCCAATATCGGCCCTGACGATCCACGATACGGCGACCTTGTCCGTCGTGGATTCAACAAACGATTCGAAGGGAAGCCCGACTACATCAGGCTTGTCGGATCAACGGCGGACGTTGTGGACGCCGTGCAACTCGCGGTACAGAGCGGACTGCGGGTGGCAGTGCGCAGCGGTGGGCATTGCCTGGAAGGCTTCGTCGGCGATCCCGACGTACGCGTCATCATCGATACGTCGCCGATGACGAGTGTGGCATGGGACGCGGAGATGGCGGCCTTCGTCATCGAAGCGGGAACCACGCTGGGTGAAGTTTACAGAAGACTGTACCTCGGTTGGGGCGTTGTGCTGCCCGCTGGGCAGAGCCCCGACATTGGCATTGGCGGACACGCGCTGGGCAGCGCATTCGGATTTCTCCACCGGCAACATGGATTGGCCGGCGATTATCTGTACGCCGTAGAGGTGGTGGTAGTGGACGAAGGGGGCACCGCCCGCAGTGTGGTTGCCACACGCGAGTCTACTGATCCCAATCGCGAACTATGGTGGGCTCACACTGGTGGCGGCGGCGGAAACTTTGGCATCGTCACACGCTACTGGTTCCGGTCGACCGACGCGGACGGTCTCGAGCCTGGCCTCGCACTGCCCAAGGCTCCATCGTCGGTGGTCACGTTCAAGAGTGAATGGAGTTGGAACGACATCGATGAAGTGGCGTTCTCCAGACTCGTGCGCAACTACGGCGAATGGTGCGAGCGGAACAGCGCCGCCACATCGCCGTACACCGCGTTGTTCAGCGTACTCACGGCCGGACGACGGCAAGCCGACGGCAAGATCGAGCTGCGCGGATTGTCCATTGCTGGTGATGGCGCCGAGCAGCAACTCGATGCGCATCTTGCCGCGGTTGCGGACGGGGTAACCGCTACGAACAGCCGCCAGGTTGGGCAAAGCTCATGGTTGGCATTTGCAGTGAACCCGTTTCCCGATCTCTTCATGACGGGCCCTGGTGGAACCGCGGCGTCGCCGGCGAGAATCAAGATCAAGGATGCGTTGCTGCGGAAGCGGCACACCGACAGCCAGATTGCCGTGATGTACGAGTACCTGACGCGCCCAGATGTGAATGTGGGCGGCGGGATTGGCTTCGCGGCCTACGGCGGCCGTGTCAACATCGTGCCGCCGAGTGCAACGGCGGCGGCACAGCGCGGCGCCGTAATGGATACGTCGTATTCTACCGGCTGGGGACATCCGGAAGACGAGGCACGCAGCCTTGCGTGGGTGCGCGCATTCTATCGGGACCTGTTTGCCGAGACGGGTGGAGTGCCCGTGCCAAACGAGTCGAGCGACGGGTCGCTCATCAATCATCCCGACGCGGACCTCGCGGATCCGGCATGGAATGGCTCCGGCGTTCCGTGGCACACGATCTACTATGGCGACAACTATCCGCGGCTACAGCGCGTGAAGGCGGGTTGGGATCCCCGCAACGTCTTCCATCACGCGCTGTCCATTCAGCTACCAGTCACTGTGTAAGGCATGCCGCGTGGTGCCCGCTTACCACCAGCGCGGCACCGCGAGCCAATCCTCTCCAACGTCGCCAATCGGTGCACCGGGCGGTGCTGGAGCGGCGGTGACGATGGTGGCGAGCTCGCTGGGGTGCTCGAGATATCGCTTGATGTCGGCGACGAGCAACGCGCGATGCGCGGCGTCCGCTTCTGTCTTTGCGGGCTCCTTCATTCGCGTCGTCAGCTTCTGAAGTTTGTAGGAGGCCACCGCGCGTACCTGACTGCTGCTCGATCCCACGGCCAACCAGACCACACGATTCACGAGTGACCGCTCGGCAGCGCGGCGCACTTCGGCTTCGTACGGCGTGGCAGTTGCGGCGTCGAATGTGGCCTTGGTGAGCTTGTCGATCACTTCCTCGAGTCCGGGCAGGGATGGCTCAACGGCGTGTTGCGCCACGATGCGCGAGGCGCGTTCGAGCTGGAGCGCGAAACCGATGGTGACGTCCGACGCGATGGCGCTTGGCGCAACTGGATCGAACCCTTCACCCGTGGTACGCGGGAACAGTTCGCGATGCAGTCCATTGCCCGGTGCGCGCGGCGGAATGAGGCCGAGGAGCTTCCTTGGCACCACGAGTTCGCTGGGCTTGAGCGTGGCTGCCAAGGCGTCGAGCGCCTTTCGCTGATTCTCGGCAGACTCCCACTTCATTGGTGTGCGTCCGTCGCCGCGGATGGCATAAATGAAGTCCTGTCCACCAAGCATGGACGATGCCGATTCCACAGCGTAGCGGTGGTACATATAGATGGGAACGAGCGGTTCCTCGATGGTGGACATCTGCGCGCCGTTCCGAATGGATTGCTCCCCAAGGCGATTCAGTGCCGAGCGGCGGACCTTCATCAGGCGATTGAGTTCGTCCGCCTGGTTCGCGCCATTGGACCACTGGTCGGTGCGCGGGTGGATGTCGATGTCCTGATTGGTGAAGTACCTGAGGTCCTGCGTCCAGGCATCGTCGAGGATCTTCGTGAGCGGCGCAAGTTCGGTTGTGCCCTTGGGGAATTCACGATAGCCGTAGTTGATGGCCACCTTGTCCCAATCACCAATCCGCGCTTGGTACGCGTTGGTCAGGTCGAGGGTGCCATCGTCCTTGAGTTTCTCGAGCGGATGGGGGTAATCCATCACCGAGATCCAGCCTTTGTCGCTGTCGTAGTAGTTGTGGCCGAGTCCGAGCGTGTGGCCCACCTCGTGCGCCGCGAGCTGGCGAATGCGAGCGAGTGCCGTCTCGTAAAGAATGGCCGGCTTCTCGTTTCCGGTGGTGTATGGAGACAGGAGGCCTTCAAAGATGAGGTAGTCCTGCCGGTCGCGAAGTGAACCAAGCGTGACCGTGGCCTTGATGATCTCACCCGTACGCGGGTCCGCAACGGTACCACCCGAGCTCCATCCGCGCGTGGAGCGATGGACCCAGTTGATCATGTTGTAGCGGATATCCATGGGATCCGCGCCATCGGGAAGGACGTCCACCTTGAATGCATTGCGGAACCCCGCGGCCTCGAAGGCCTGGTTCCACCAGCGTGCGCCTTCGAGCAACGCCTGCTTCACGTCGTCCGGCGCGCCGGAATCAACCCAGTATTGAATGGGCTTTACGGGCTCACTGATCGCGGCGCTCGGGTCCTTCTTTTCAAGGCGGTGACGCCGGACGTAGCGCAGCACCATCGGCTCGCCAATGGGAGTGCTGTAGTCCACGTAGTTGAGGCCACCGTAACCGGCGCGCGGATCATCGACGCGTGGCTTGTAGCCATTGTCGGGCAGTTCGACGAAGGACGCGTGCTCGCGAAGAGTCACTGCATCGGCCGAGGGGGTGACGCTTGCGACACTGCCCGAGAACAGGCCGCCGCGACCACCACCGCCGCTGCGTGCTCCGATGGGACCGGGTCCCTGGACGGGACCACCCGCACCCGGGCCGGCGGAAACCGGGTCCGAGACGAAAGTGATGGTGAAATCGATTTCGGTGTTCTTCGGGAAGTTCTTCGTGTTCGGCAGATAGAAGGCGCTACGCGTTGGATCCACGCGCCAGGTGCCTGGACGAAGGAGTCCGCCGGAGCCGTTGATGTCGCGCAGCAGGAACGGCGTTGCGTCCACGAGGACCTTGCCATTCGACTCGGCGGCGACAGTGAAGCCCCAGAGCACCGACTTGGCGAACGACTCCTCCACCGACTTCCGTTCGCGAGGGTTCGCGCTGCTGGAGCGGAACGATTCATTCTGCTGGACGAGCAGCACGCGCGGGCCGACTCGCTGGAATACCACCACGCGTCCTTGTCCGCCTGCCCCACGATCGAGGCCGATATCATTGGAACCCAGGCCGGCGGAAAGGCCGGTTGACATCAGAAACTCGCTGTCGAAGCGCGGGATCTCCATGAACATGGAGCCGTTGCGTTCGTCCCAGTACAAGGGGAAGTACCCGTCCATCTTGCGCAGGCCGGCGGTGCGGTCCTCGATGGACTGCATTGCGCCCGTGCGAGGCTGCTGGGGCTGTTGCGTTGAAGGCTGACCCTGCGCCTTTACGTTGAGCGAGGCGGTGGCGGCGAGGACGAGGACGAGAAATGGGCGCATTGTATCCAGAGCTGTTCGTGAAAGGGCGACAGTCCTGAAAGTGCGCTGATTGCAGGGATCACGATAGTCCGGCGGGCGCGGGCTTCAGCAGGCAGGTAGCGGCAGCAACCAGTCCGCAGGCGAGCATCACCAGCCATGTGCGCGGGCCGCCAATGCTGTCCAGCAATGCCGCGCCCACCCACGGTCCCACAATCAGCGCCAGCGAGAAGGTGGCCGCGAACACACCCATGTACTCCCCCGTGCGACCTTCAGGTGCCAGATGCGCGACGTATGCGGTGGACGTTGGAAAGAAGATCATCTCGCCGAATGTCCAGATGACGACGGTAAGCCCGATGGCTCCCACCGATCGCGCGACAGCGAGCGAGCCGAAGCCAACGGCGATCAAGGTGGCCGCCAGTGTCAGCGCCGGCCGGGCCGGCCAGTGCGACATGGCAGCGTTGAGCGGGACTTCCAGCGCCACGATGATGAGTGTGTTGAGCACGAACAGTCCGCCATAGAACGATTCGTTGTGGCCCAGGTCGCGCACGAGGTACAAGGGCATGGCGCCCTGATGCTGCGTAAATACGAGGTTGATGCAGAAGGACGTGGTGAACATGAGCAAGGCCGCATGGTCACGCCACACCACGGAGGTCTTCGAAAAGACCGCCGTTCGCGCCGCTGCGAGTTCACGGTGCTGCTCCGGCGTGGTGCCTGTGGAGCGGTGGCGTGCATGAAGCAGGAACGTCAGCACCGCGGCGGCAGCGAGCGAGGTGAGGCCGTCCACCACGAACAACAGCGGAAACGACACCATCGCGAGGAAGCCTCCAACCGCAGGCCCAATGCTCATGCCGAGGTTGATGGCCAGGCGATTGACCGCGATGGCAGCCTTGCGCTGATCGGGCGACGCCGAGCCGGTGAGGGCCGACATGGTTGCCGGGCGGGCCGCGTCCGCGACAACTGCCCAGAGAAAAGTGACCGCGAAAACGACATAGATGTTGTGCGCAAGCGGCATGAGCAGCAACAACACCCCGGAAAGGGCCAGCGACGCGCGCATGACCGCGAACGGGCCCACACGATCTGCAAGGCGGCCGGCAATGGGCGCCGTCACGAGACCACCGAGGCCGTACGCGCTGATGGCAAGGCCGGCGACCGCCGCCGAGACGTGCAGGTAACGCGTGAGATAGAGGACAAGAAATGGCAGCGCCATCATGCCCGCGCGATTCACGAGCGTGGTGGCGGCAACAATCCAGACCTCGGCGGGAAGCCCACGAAGTCCGCGATAGGGATTCACGGGGCAGTCACACGTTGCTGTCGCAGCACTTCGTACAACGCGATGCCAACGGATGTGGAGAGATTCAGCGACCGAACGTGCTCGGACTGCATGGGCATCGCGAGCATCCGGTTGCCATGGCGCTCATGGATTGCTGCGGAGAGCCCTGCCGTTTCGCGTCCGAAAATGAGCACCAGGTTCGGGGATGCGCCGAATGGCGCATCCCACAGAACACGATCGGCTTTGGTGGAGAAGAAGTAGGGGTCGCCGAGGGTTGGGAGTTCGCTCTCGAACTCCTGCCAGCTCTCCCAAACGCGCAGGTCAACATGTTCCCAGTAGTCCAGGCCGGCGCGCTTCAGTTGTCGTTCGTCGAGCGAAAAGCCAAGTGGCTTGACGAGGTGTAACGTGGCGCCGGCCGCGAGGCACGTGCGCCCCGCGTTGCCGGTGTTCCAGTGTATTTCCGGGTGAACCAATACGACGTGGATGGACAAGAGTCGGCGTTGCGTGCGAACCTGCTAGAACGTGATGCCGACCGACACGGGGATGAACTGGGTGCTGCTCTTCACACCGCCGTTGGTGGCATCCGATGCGCCGGGAATATAGTGGTAGCGCGCTTCGGCAAAGACGGCGAGGCTGCCCAGCCCGAACTTGAATCCGCCGCCGCCGTTGAAGCCGACCTTGTTGCTCGATGTCGAGCACCCCGTGCACTGTGCGGACGCATTGTAGAGTCCCAGTCCGGCAATGAAGTAGGGGCCGAGGATGCCGGGGGACGACAGCACGGCATTCGCCGTCCCCGAGATGATCCGCGCCTTGGCATCGGTGGAACCCGAAACGGCGCCTTTGTAATTGAACTCGCTGAAGGATCCTTCCAGGCGAAAGCCGATGGGAGCAAGCGGTATGGAAACGGTGGCGATGCCGGTGACGTGGTAGCCAGCGTCCACGACCTTCCCGAAATCACTGAGTGCGGCCGACGGGCCGGCAGCGACACCGAAACCGAGTTGCGCGTGGGCGCTCGTTGCCGGGAGTGCGAGGGCGGCGAAGGCGGCGACAGTCAGCAGTTTTCGTGACATGAGGGCTCGGGGTGCGGGGGTGAAGTGGCGACGGGATGAGGGCAGTGATGCAGTTGCTGGGCCAGTCGAGAAACCGGATCGGTGCATCAGCGGTCGTCGTGGGGAACAATCATGTGGTCCGCGCTTAGCGGTTGCGCCGAATGCGAGCGAGGCGCTCAATCACGACGGGCAGGATGTTGGGGAAGCCTCCGTCGTCCTGGGAAGCACATCGCGCACATACACATGAGACACCGCGGTCCGCTTGCGGGATCCTGCCTAGCACGGAATTCGGTATCCGCCGGTCGCGACACCAGCATTCCGCAACATCATCGTCGCCCGCGGCCATGCGGCACTGGTTGGCGCCACCACACAATGGGCAGTTGGACGTACTTCCATCTCTCACCATACGTTGCCCTCAGCGTGGAATGCAAGCGACCAGCGACACGATGCCACGGAGCCGCGGGTCAGGATTGCTTGACGACAACAGGCAAACCGGCCACCAACAGGATGACATCATCAGCAGCGGCAGCCACCTGCTGGTTCACCCGGCCAAGAACATCGCGATAGCGGCGCGACACCGCATTGTCCGGCACGATGCCGAGTCCAACTTCGTTGGTCACGACGATCAGGTTGCCTTGCCGCGCGCGGGCCGCCGCCAGCCAACTCGCGACTTCGCCCTTTGCCGCGACGTCGAACGCATCGTCGTCCTCGATGTCGCGTGAGAACATGAGGTTGCTGATCCACAGCGTCAGGCAATCCACGATGATCGTCGCATCGGCGGGCGCGCCACGAATGGCTTCCGAGAGATTTAGCGGTGCCTCGACAGTGGTCCAGTGCGCGGGCCGGTCAGCGCGATGCCGTGCGATACGGGCGGACATGTCGTCGTCGAGCGCTTCTGCTGTTGCCACGAACACCACCTTCGCCCATCCCTCGGCGAGCGACTCCGCATAGCGGCTCTTGCCCGAACGCGCACCTCCAAGAATGAGCGTGCAGCGACCCCCGTCACGCATACGCACCAACGAGCCGCACGACAGCATCCATGTCGAGGTGCGCCGCAAAATGATCGGCGAGCCGATCGAGCGAGTCGTCGAGCGACCGTTCGTGCGCCGCGGCTGGCAACGTCGCGCCGATCATGCGAGCGACGTTGCCGAGGAGTGCTGCACGCAGCTCGGCATTGTGAAAGAGTCCGTGCTGGTAGGTGCCGAGCACGAGTCCCTGTTCATCGAGCATGCCATCCATTGCGTTTACCGCCGTGCCACCATGCTGTGAAATGGCGAACACGGCGTGCGCTGATTCGATCGTTGTCTGTCCTGCGTGGATTTCGTATCCGTGGACGTCAATGCCACGAGCGCCCGCGAGGAGTCCGCGGTCTGCCATCACCTGTCCAGATACCTGAACGGTGGACTTGATCTCCGAGAAGTGCGTGTCGACATCGAAAATGCCGAGGCCTTGCATCTGTTGCGTGGAGGACTCCACCTGATGGTCATCAAAGAGGGCGCGGCCGAGCATCTGGAAGCCACCGCAGATCCCGATCATCGCGCGTCCTTCCGTTCGATGCCGCACGATGCACGTGGCCAGCCCCGTGGAGCGCAGCCATTCCAGATCGTGCATGGTGGTCTTGCTGCCCGGAATGATGACCAGATCCGGCGTGCCCCATTCGTCGGGCGCGCCAACGTAGCGAACACGCACGCCAGCGGTACGGCGCAGTGGATCGAAGTCGTCAAAGTTCGCGAGATGCGGAAGCTTCATCACGGCGATGTCGATCGTCGTGTCGGCATCGCTCATCTGGAGCGGTGCGGCGCCGAGGGCGTCTTCTTCGGGCAAGTCCATGTCGCGCAAATACGGGACAACGCCGAAAGTCGGAACACCGGTGCGCGCCTCGAGCATGGCGGGGCCCGGCTCGATCAACGTGACGTCGCCGCGAAACTTGTTGATGACGAAGCCCCGGATGAGCGCGCGTTCCTCGTCGGGCAGGAGGGCTACGGTACCATAGAGCGACGCGAACACGCCGCCCCGCTCGATATCGCCGACCAGCAGGCATGGCGCATTGGCGTATCGCGCGATCTTCATGTTCACGAGATCGCGATCATACAAGTTGATTTCGGCCGGAGAGCCCGCGCCTTCCACGATGATGAGCTCATGTTCCTTGCGCAGCGTGTCCAGGGCGCCAGTCACGGTTGGCCATAGCGCATGATGCCGGGCGAAGTAATCGCGCGCGTCGTCCACGGAGAGGGCTTTCCCCATGACGATGACCTGCGACTTCCGCTCCGTGTGGGGCTTGAGGAGAATCGGATTCATCGCCGCGGTTGCGACCACGCGCGCGGCGTGGGCCTGGAGCATCTGCGCGCGGCCTATCTCGGCACCGTCGCGCGTGACTGCCGCGTTGAGCGACATGTTCTGCGCCTTGAACGGCGCCACCGCGATGCCGTGATTGGAAAACCAACGGCAAAGTGCCGCCACGAGCGTGGTCTTGCCGGCATGTGAAGATGTGCCGACGATCATCAGCACAGGTGCCAGGCCCTGCTGTCGAGGGATGGATAGCTGTTTCGTCACGCGCGACAAGTTAGCCGATTGCGCTGGCGAGGCTACCCGGATAGCTTCCGCGAATAATTGAAGGTACGCAGCCAGGGCCATTGTTAGGAATTCCGGTGTGACTCCGGAGCGGCCCCGCCACTGTAAGAGGCCTGGTACGTCATGTACCGGTCCGTTGCATTCAACGACGCCACGCGGCGTCGCAGCCCACTGGGTCGCAAGATCCGGGAAGGGGAGTGTGACTGCCTCGAGCCAGGAGACCGGCCCTGCTGCGCCCGCACAATCTCTCGAGGGAGGGACGCGGGGGTACACGTGTTCGTGGCGCGGTTTCGCTGTCCATTCGCATTGCACCCCTGTCGTCCTGTGGAGCTACGGGCACGATGGGGATTTTTGTATCTGTACCACGCGATCGCCTCCGCGATACGCAAGCGACAGCGCGCGCAGTCTTCCGCGTGTGCGTATTGCTGTGCGTGCTCGCCACCGGCGCGCGCGCGCAGTTTCCGCCCGAGCTCCGAGGGCGCGTAACCGACGGCGCCACCGGCGCACCCATCGCCGGAGCAGAGATTTCCGTGACCGGGTTCGCGTTGCACGTGGTGACGTCCGGCGACGGAACATTTGTTGTTCGCGGCCTGACACCAGGCGACGCGACAGTTGGCGCCCGGCGGCTGGGCTACACGGGCCGCCCCGTTGACGTCACACTCGCCAACGGCCGAGTGACCGTTGCGACGATCTCGCTTCGCGCTGTGCCACAAGAGCTCGCGCGCGTGGCCACGCGCGCGGATCGCGATGGAAGTGTCGCGGCAAACGCATCGCGCGTGTCACGCGAAGCGATCATCGCATCGGGGGCGCCCTCCGTGGCGGAGGTACTGGAGCGAGAGCCGGGTGTGGTCGTCACGCGCCGCGGCGGACCCGGGTCGCCGGCCACCATCTCGCTCCGGGGCAGCGAATCGAATCAGGTGCTCGTCCTCGTTGATGGCGTGCCGATCAACGATGCATTGAGTGGCGTCGCCGATCTTTCGTCGATCTCGACGAGCGCCGTGGACTGCGTGACAATTCTCCGCGGCGCACAGAGCGCACGATACGGCCCGCAGGCGCTCGCCGGCGTTGTGCTGGTGGAAACACGGAAGCCGGATCAGGGCAGTGCTGAGCTGACACAGTCCGTTGGCTCCTGGGGAGAGCAGCGGTCCGCACTCTCACTCGGCGACGCCGGTGTTGCTGGAGGCCTGCGCTTGTCCGCCCATGCGGATGCGGATCAACGTCGTGTGGGCAGCCAGTTCGTGTATGACGTTCCCATCACTCGCGGAGGCGGCATCGCGTTCCGCGACAACGACGACTCGCGTCTTCGTCAGGCCGTGGCGCAGGTCGGTCTTTCCAGTACGGATGCAGATCTGACGCTGCGGACCGACTGGCTCGACGTGGATCGTGGCATGCCGGGTTCCATCGTGCAGCCGAGCGCGTCGGGCCGCCAACTACAGGATCGCGAAGGCGCCGCCCTCTCGGCGCGATTCACGCGAAGCGAATGGCGCATCGCCGCCGATGTCCAGGCACAGCGGCAGACAGCGCAATACAACGATCCCTCGCCACCATTCGGCGCGGCCTTCGAAACACGGGTGCGCGCGACCACGATTCTTGGCGGCCTGTCCGTTGAACGCAGCGTGGGTGCGTGGAACACCAGTGGCGGCATCGAGCGCCGTCAAATCAGCGCGACGGGCAATGCGCTACGCGCCGATGCGGATCCCACGCAGTCACTTGTGTCCGCGTGGACGGATGAGACGTGGACACATTCGTCGGAAAGCGGATTCCAGTTCGAACTGACTGCCGCTGGCAGGGTGGATGCGCATTCCCTGTTGCCGGCCGCGGTGTTTTCGCCGCGTGTGCAGGCGACGGTGGGCCGAGGGCCGGCCTCGTTGTTCGCCTCGTGGGGAAAGGCGTTCGCGCCCCCGTCGCTTGCGGACCTGTTCTTTCAGGAGGGCGTTCAGACGCAATCCAATCCGTCGCTTGCGCCCGAACGCGTGAACAACGACGTGACCGCGGGCGTGCGCGTCTCGCGGCAGGCATTCGGACCCGCGGCGCTGTCGGGCGACATCAGCGCGTTTCGCGCCGACGTGCAGGGGATGATTCTCTGGTTTCCGGATTTTCGTTTCGTCTGGCGGCCGGACAACTTCAATGTGACGCGTCGCGGTATCGAGGCCCAGGTGACGGCCGGCCTGTTGGACGATGCCCTGCAATTGCGCACCAACGCCACGTATGCGCGCGTCGAATACGCGGGTCCCGTCCTGGGCGGTCAGGTCATCTACCGGCCACGGGTGAGTGGCTCCAGCACGATGACTGCGCGACTACCCGGCCTCGTCACGCTCGACGCAACGTGGCGGGAGACCGGCGAGCGCACAACGAACATTGGCAGTGTGCTCAACACCATTCCTGCGTTCGGCATGCTGGATGGTGCCGTGAGCCGCCGCTTCACCACGCGGGGCGCGGTGATTGACGTGCGCATCGGTGTGGCCAATGCACTCGACACACACGCTGTGATGCTTCCCGACTACCCGTTTCCCGGACGCGGGTGGACGGTTTCTCTCCATGTCCTGTCTCGCGACGGCTGACTTTCACACTCTCTCGGATCTCCACCACCATGTCTTTCGCATCATCCCGCATCGCCCTCGGATGCGTTACGCTCGCCGCGCTATTGGCTGCTGTCGGTTGTGGCAGCGACAGCACCACCACACCTGGCACCACGGTCCGCGGCTTTCTCGACGGCACCGCCTCCGATGCGGGCATCGCGTCCATGCTGAGTTCCAACAACAAGTCGCTGGTTCTGGTCCAGACCGGCGCTCCGTCTGTCCGCACGGAAGTTCCGTTCGGCGCGAGCACGACGATCACGCCGACAGGAGTGGCCATACGTGGGACCACAGCGGCGGTGCCGTTGGGCAATGCGGCCAGTGTGGCGATTGTCGACCTGACGCAGTCGGCGGTCCAGAAATACTTCACCTTCGCCAGCGGCAACGCCACCGGCATTGCGTGGGTGGACGACAGTACCGTGATCGTCTGCAATCAGGGACACGCCATTGCGGGTCGCATTCGCACCAACAGAGCAGGCGGCGCGATTACGGACACGGTGAAGGTTGCGCTCTTTCCCACGGGAGTCGTGGTGAACAACGGACGCGTGTTCATCATCTCCAGCAATCTGGACGCGAACTTCACCTCGGTGGGGAACGGTGTGGTGACGGAGATCAACCCGAACACGATGGCGGTGATTCGGACTTTCTCCACCGGGGGAGTTGATCCGCAATCCGGCGCGTTCGATGCCGCCGGCAAGCTCTACGTCACCAATAGCGGCAACTTCGGCGCCTTCGATGGAACGCTCGGCATCATCAACCTCGCGACGAACGCACTCGAGCAAACGGTCACTGGTTTCGGCGACTTCCCGGGAGACATAACCATCGACGCGCAGGGCAGGGCGCTCGTATCGAGTTTCAGTACGGGCTCGTTCATTTGGAACACGGTCACGAAGACCTTCATTCGCAGCCCGACGAACGCGCTGTGTGCGCCAACCACAGCCGCCGCCGGCGCGCCGTGCCGAGGATCGAGTGGTGGCGCATTTGGCCTGAACGGGAAGATCTACACCACGTTCTTCGGCTCCGCGAGCAAGAATCAACCGGCATACATGTTCGTGTTCGACGGAACGACGTATGCGCTGACAGACAGCATCAACGTGCCGATCGGACCGTCGGGCTTGTCGATTCAGAAGATCACGAAATGAGGAAGTTGGTGGGTCGGCTACAGGGGCGTTTGTTCGTGGCGCTGTGCACGACGACTGTCGTGATGGGAACAGGCTGCCGCGATCACGCGCCGCGTGCGGATGGCAAGGCCGACGCTGCGTCGCATGACGCGTCCATTTCGTTGGTGGATGACAATGGCCATGCCTTGCGACTGGCAGGGCCTGCCCGACGTGTGGTGTCGCTCATCCCAAGCGCGAATGAAACACTCATTGCGCTGGGGGCGACGGCGGCCATTGTGGGTCGCACGCGATATGATGTGGCGCCGGAGATCGTGGGCGTCCCATCGGTTGGCGGCGGCATTGACGCAAACATCGAATCCATCGTGGCGCTGAAGCCGGACGTCGTGATCGTCTGGGAGAATGACAAGCGGCAGGTGGTCCGTACGAAACTGATGGCGCTCAACGTCCCGACGTTCTCGCTGCGAACGCAGGATACCGCCGACGTCTTTCGTTCCATTTACAACCTCGGGCGCTTGGTGGGCCGCGATTCGGCTGCACGCCTGCTCATCGATTCCATCCATTCGCAACTGGACGATGTGAAGGCGTCGGTGAAGGACCTGCCCAGGACGAGCGCCTTCTTTGTCGTCTACAACGATCCGCCCATGACGGCCAGCCCGCTCACGTTCATTGGGCAGTTGCTGTCGTTGGCGGGCGGCACGCCCATCTTCACGGACACGCTGCCGCTCTGGCGGCAGGTGCCGATGGAGGAAATTGTCCGGCGCAATCCGGATGTGGTCATCGTGCCGGTGGGAGAGTTCAAGGGCCTCACGGCGGAGCTGATGCGAAAGCGCGCGGGCTGGCGGACTGTCAGCGCGGTACAGCAGGGGCATGTGGTGACGGTCAACGCGAACCTGCTCAGCCGGCCGGGCGCGCGTATTGGCGAGGCGGCGCGCGTGTTGCGCGCAGCGCTGCATCCACAATTTGCGAAGGATACTGCCACCTCGAAGAGGACGTCCACACCAGCGGCGCGTCCGTGAGCGAGGGGGACGCATTGGCCAGGGCACGTGCTCATGTCATTCGTGAGGCGCGGAAGCGTGGGCCGCTGCCTCTGGCCGTGCGACTCCTGATACTCACGGTGGTATTGGGGTTTGCGATCCTGCTGTCGGTGCGGATCGGCGCCGTGTCACTGACCACACGGCAGTTGTGGGACGCGCTGCTGGGGCAGGGCGATGCGACGACGACCACGATCATTCGCCAACTGCGGCTACCGCGCACGCTACAGGCGGCGCTCGTCGGTGCGGCGTTGGCGGCAAGCGGAACGACCTTCCAGGCGCTACTCCGGAATCCGCTCGCCGAGCCGTACATCCTGGGTGTGTCGAGCGGCGCGGCGTTCGGTGCCGTGGTGACTGTCGTGACTGGACTGACTGAACGATTCGTGTGGGCGCTTCCCTTCGCGTCATTTCTGGGAGCCATTCTCGCAATGTTGCTCGTATTGCGAATTGCGTTCAGCGTCGGAGGCACGCTCGATACGCGCGTCATGCTGCTCGCGGGCGTTGTGGTCGGCAGCTTCATCACCGCCGTGATCTGGCTCGTGCTCACCTTTGCGGACGACCAGGCCCTGCGATCAGCCGTTTTCTGGATGATGGGCAGCAACGCCGGGGCGTCCTGGGCAGGGGTGAAGGTCCTCGCCGTTTGTTTCGTCCCGGCATTTGGCGTACTCGTCGCGCTCGCACGGCCTCTTAACCTGCTCGCCATCGGGGAACCCACGGCACAATATCTCGGCGCGTCCGTGGAGCGTACGAAACTGCTGGCATTTGGCGCGGCCACCCTTCTCACGGCAACGGCTGTGGGGGTAAGCGGGACGATCGGTTTTGTGGGGCTGATCGTGCCGCACGCCATCCGCCTGCTTTGGGGAAGCGACAATCGCGCGCTGCTTCCTTGCGCAGCACTGGCCGGCGCGGCGTTCCTTGCCAGCGCTGACACCGTGGCGCGCACTATTGCCCATGCGAATGAGTTGCCAATTGGCGTGGTCACCGCACTCGTTGGCGTACCCTTCTTCATATTCCTGCTGAAGCGGCGGAAGCCGATATGATGACGGCTGGCAACAGCGACGACGTGTGTTGGTCGACGCACGGGCTTCGGTTCAGCTACCCGGATGCAAGCACGGCGGCGGTGGACGATGTGACGCTCGATGTCCCGTCAGGCAAGATCACAGCCTTGCTCGGCCCGAACGGCGCCGGCAAGTCCACGTTGCTCCACCTGTTGCTTGGCACCCGCACACCGGCATCCGGCACGACATCATTTCGGGGACGCGCCCTTCGCGATTGGGACAGGCGGGCCCTGGCGTGCGCCATTGGCGTTGTCCCGCAAGGGGAGGACATCACCTTTGCTCTGACAACGCGCGAGCTCGTTGCCATGAGTCGCTATCCGCATCGAGGCCCGTGGCAGCGTCTCACACCGGCTGATGAACGCGCCGTGGACAGCGCCATGGAACAGTGCGATGTAGTCCAGTTCGCGGAGCGCGCAGTACAGACACTCAGCGGCGGAGAGCGGCAGCGCGCGCTGCTGGCGCGGGCGATCGCGCAGGTAACACCGGCGGACGGCGACGAGAGCAGCGCTCCTCCCGCTCTCGCCCTCGATGAACCGACGGCCGCGTTGGATGTGCGCCACGAGATGGTCATCTTCGGATTGCTGGACGCCCTCAGGAAGAAAGGGGCAACGATCCTCCTGGTGACGCACCACCTCAATCTCGCCGCACGATACGCCGACGAACTCGTACTGCTTCATCAGGGACGTATTCGCGCGCGCGGGACGCC
>JBDUCM010000028.1:0-44688 GCA_040003455.1 bacterium | reverse complement strand
TGGACTTCGGCATCGCGAAGGCGGCGGGCGCGGAGAACCAGAAGGTGACGAAGACCGGGCTGGTAGTGGGAACGCCGGAGTACATGAGTCCCGAGCAACTGGCCGGCGACAAGCTGGACGGGAAGAGCGACATCTATTCCCTGGGGCTCGTGGCGTTCAACATGCTGACGGGCACGCTGCCCTTCCCGAGCGAGACGGCGCAGGAGTCGATGATCATGCGCCTGACTGACAAGCCGAAGACACTTTCGGACATGAAGCCGGATGTGGCGTGGAGTTCGCGCGTGTTGGAGGTGATGGAGAAGGCGCTGGAGCGAGAGACGAAGCTGCGGTACGGCAAGGCGGCGGACTTTGGCAATGATCTCTCGCGTGCGGTTGAGCAGATGCCGAAGGCTGCGCGCGCCGATGCCGGGACGATGGTGGTTGGAGCGGCGACGGTGGCAATGGCGGCGCCGCCGCCCACGCGGGTGAATCGCGCGTCGAACGCGGGACCTGCGCCGAGTGCAGAGGGCGCCACCCCGGCGACGTCGTCTGCGGGAGTGCCCGCCAAGTCCAGGACGCCCATGCTGGTTGGCGGCGCCGCCGTGCTCGTGTTGGCGATAGCGGGGGCCGCGATGTTCGCCAAAGGCGGCGGGACACCGGCGGCCAATGCGATTGATTCATCAAGGATTGCGACGCAGACCACTGCGCCGGCGGGGGCCACACCACAGACTGCGGCTGGTACGCAACAGGTGGTGGGTGGACCCGACGGAAAGCCGGCGGGCGCAAATACGAAAACAGCCACTCCCCCGGGCGTAGCGGGCTCAGTACCCGGGCCGGTCGCGGGCGGCGCGGCTCCTGCTGGAAGTGCTCCTGCTGGCGCGTCTGGGTCGGTGTCGTATGCCGGCGAACTGGATGTGCTGGATACCGAGGTTCAGAATCGCGAAACCGCGATCGATGTTCTTAGAAAGGTGCCAGGCTTCCGGGAGAAGGTTTCCGTTCCGGCGGACAAGGCATATCTGACGCTGATAGAGGGAAAGGCCACCTTGTTGATAAAGGACGGCATGGGCAAGGCATGTACGATCTTCAAGGGGATCAAGCGCGCCGACCTCGATGCCAAACTGCGAACCGATCTAGATGAGGGCATCTCCTCTGCATGCCAGTGATCCTGTGACCGCACCTCAGCCATCGGGATCAACCCCCCGCCCCGTCGTGATCGTCCATGTATTTGGCCGCACCGACGTGGGACGAACGCGTGAGCACAACGAGGACGCGTTCGTGGTCGCAGACCTCACGCGCGGCAACGCCACGCTCCAGCCGGAAGTTCGAACGCACGAAGTGGGTGACCGCGGGTCGCTGTTCATGGTGGCCGACGGAATGGGTGGCGCGGCGGCGGGAGAGATCGCCAGCGCCATGGCCATCGAAGTGGTGCTGCGTGAGCTGACGGACTCGCTCTCGGCAGCCGATGCGCCGGAGAGCGAGCAGTTTGCGATCTTCCTCAAGCGCGCCACTGCGGCGGCCAATGCGCAGATCCACAACTTTGCGCTGGAGCATCCCGAGTACCGCGGCATGGGGACGACGGCAACGGTGGCCTGCGTGCTCAACGACACGCTCTACCTGGCGCAGGTTGGCGATAGCCGAGCGTATCTGGTGCGCGATGGCGTGCCGCGGCAGATCACGAAGGACCAGTCGCTGATGCAGAAGTTGATCGAGGCGGGCGAGCTCACGGAGGAAGAGGCCGAGCAGAGCGAGCGCCGCAACATCATCCTTCAGGCGCTGGGCCCCGAGGCGCAGATCAAGGTGGACCTCACCTTCCAGAAGATCCGTCGCAACGATGCGCTGGTGCTGTGCAGCGACGGGTTGAGCGGACAGGTGCGCCTGGAGGAGATTGGGCGCGTGGTGACCGAAGAGCAGGACCTGATGACGGTGTGCAAGCGGTTGATCGACCGCGCCAACGAGAATGGCGGGCCGGACAACATCACCGTGATTGCGGTGCGGTTTGATGGTGCGGGATTGTCGGATCCCGCGACGGGAGACGCGGTGGGCCATCGCGTGTTTCCGCTTGCCGATTCGCTGGTGACGCCGGCGGTGAGTCGTCCAACGATTCCGTCGAACCCCATGGCGGATACCGCGACGGAGAAGATCCCGCTGCAGCGCGCGTCTTCGTCGCCCAATGTGTCGGTGAAGGATTTCATGCGGGCGAGCATCGCCCCGGACATGCAGGCGTTGGCGCGACGTCGCGCGCGCGGCTCGTTGATAGCACTCGGACTTCTGCTGCTATTGCTCATTGGCGCCACGTGGTGGGTGTACGAAACCGCCGCCACGGTGGTAAAGCCCAAACTGGACCGCTCACCCGCCAGCAAACCAAAATGACGCTCGAACTACGAATCCTGACTGGCGCGCGGGCGGGCGTCGTGCAGCGATTCGAAGACAAGACGGACGTGGCGATTGGGCGGCACGCGATGAGCGACCTGCGCTTCGATCCGCAGGGCGATCTCGACGTGTCCACGCGTCATGCCGAGTTGCGAGCGGCCGGCGATGGATGGGTGGTTGCGGATCTCGCCAGCACGAACGGCACCTTCGTGAATGGCAAGCGGCTGATGGAGGAGCGTCGGCTGGTGGATGGCGACATCCTGAGCTTCGGGTTGAATGGCCCGCGCGTGGAAGTGCGCGGCGTTGGGACGGGCGGTGGCGCAGCCCCCGCAACGGAATTGCGGTCGTCGATGTCAACGCCGGTGAGCACGCTGCGGAAGGACACTGGGGTGCGCGTGGCGGAAGCGGTTCATGCGCAGACCAAGAGCATGAAGCGGACGTTCGCGATCACGGTGGGAACGCTCGTGGCCGCAGGCGCGATCGGGTTCTTCTTCTGGCAGCGACAGAACGCGGCGCACGACCAGATACTGATGGCGCTCGTGGCGCGAGGCGAGAGCACCACAGTGGCGCTTCAGACGCAGTTGGCGGCAAGCGGTTCCGCGGACTCGGCGCGACGGGCGCAGCTCGAACAACAGATCGCGGCAAACAAGCAGGACGTGGCCGCGGCGCGGGACATGGCGGCGGGACGGGGCAAGGGCAACGTGGAGCTGCTGTCGCAGCAGATGGCCCGCATGCAGGCGGCCACGCAGTTTGACCGCAGCAAGGTGCGTGACGCGAATGACGCCGCGGTGGCGATGATCGCGAGCGATTTTGACGGAAAGTTCATCGCGGGCACGGCGTTCAGCATCGCGCCGAATGGGCTGATGGTGACCAATCGCCACGTGGTTCGCTCGGAGGGTGGCCTGGTTGCGAAGCGCATCGTTGTGATCTTCGCGAACACCACGAACAAGTGGCTTCCCGCTCACATCGTGCGCGTGGATGAGGTGAATGACCTCGCGCTGCTCCAGATCGACGTGCCGGGCAAGTATCCGTCGGTGACGGGGGTGAGCCGCGCCGGCGGGTTGGCACGTGTGGGTGCGCCGTTGCTGACGATCGGTTTTCCGGGCGCGAACGAGACGGCGATGGAAGGCAGCGGGATGAACATCACGGCGCGCACGTCAACGCTGGCGGCGATGGTGAGCAAGCGGATTGACGATGTGCTGCAACTCGACACGTATTCGGGGCATGGTGCGAGCGGGAGCCCGGTGTTCGATGCCGATGGGAATGTGGTGGGGGTGATCTACGGCGGCGCGGCGGAGAGTGGTGGGCGGATTGTGTATGCGGTGCCGGCGCAGCGACTGGCGGCGTTCCTTGGCGGTGAAGGGGGCGGGATTATTCGTTGACCTTCGACTCCTCTGAAGGATGGTTGGTGCGGCGTCGGAGAAAAGGCCGGATTTAAAAGAAAACGGCCGGATCCCCATCCGGATCTTCAGCACGGATCTTCATCCGGATCTTCAGCACGGCGGTTTGGGCGGTCAGGCTATTTCCGGCTTCTTCTCGATGACCAGCTCGTGCGAGACGGCGACGCCGCGCTCGGCCATTCCCTCCCCTGACTCGGCAAACACTTCGGCTGCGTTGCCGGTTTCCTTGGCGTAGCGTTCAGCGATGGCGCGGACGATCCGCTCCGAGCCTTCGGTGCCGAATACGGCGACCGTGCCGCCGCTGCCGCCGCCGGTGATCTTCGCGCCGAACAAGCCGTTGTCCGGACCCACAGCGCGCACGAGTTCAACCAGGCGGTCGGTGCCTGTGCTACCGAGGCCACACGCGCCATAGCTGGCGTGCGATTCGAACATCAGCCGGCCCATCTCCATGGCATTGGCCGGTATGTCATCGAGTGCTTCGAGCAAGTCGGCGAAACGTTCAACGCGCGCATTCTCGTACACTGGATGCGCGGTGGCCTGGCGGACCGGGTAAGTGACGTCGGGGCGCACGTGCGTCACCTCGTCGGTGATGCCCGCGTAGCGATCGATGAACTCGGCGCCGAGCATGGTGACGGGGAGTTGGTCGGCGAAGTGCTGCTGGAAGTGCGCGGGGGTGATGTTGGCGAGATAGCCGTACCATTGGTCGTCCACCACGTGCGCGCGATTGCCGGCGATTTCCACGGGGAAGCCCGAGAGATCGGCGACAATGCGGTAGCCCATGAACGCCGCGGTGCGCACGGTGCTGTAGTCCGCGCCGGTGACGGCGTGGCGAATGCCCGAATCGATACCGTAGAAGCGGTAGCCATCTGGGATGGCGACGTGCCCTTCAATGGTGGCCGGTTGGCAGCGCAGGCGAAGCAAGTGATCGCGTCGTCCGCAGGCGCTGGTCATCTGGTCCATGATGCCGCACGGCGCGCCGGCGATATGATTCTCTGCCCATTGGCAGGCGACGGCGATGTCCTCGGCGCTCGTGATGATACCGTAGTGCGCGCTGATGACGCCGAAGCATGCGACTTCGAGCGCAGCGGATGAACTGATGCCCTTGCCCTCGGGGACATTGGACTCGATGATCAGGCGAAAGCCCTTGGTCGGGTTGCCCCGCGTTGCCGGACGTCGCACGAGGCACGCGTGGACGACGCCAAGGACATAGGCGCCCCACCGGTCCCGCTCGTGCGTGGCGTAGGCGGACGCGATCTTCCCAGGCGTGTCGAGTGCGCCGTGGAAGAAGTCGCCGAGCGTCACTTCCAGGCGACAGGGCTCGCCACCGCGGAGGGAGATGATCTCGACGACGTCGTCGGGTCGCGCCTGGAGCACTGCGGTGGTGCGCCGATCGAGCGGGAGCTGGAGCACGAGCGAGCCGCTGTAGTCGGCGATGCCACCCATGACGTCCAGGCGCCCGGGTGCGCTGACGATGCGCGCCTGGACGTTGGGGGTCACGAGCGCGTGAAGTTCGGGGCTCATCATTGGGCCAGCATGCCGAGCATGCCGCGGCTTGCGAGAGCCGCATGCAATGCGGGTTCAACGCGAGAACGGAGACGCTCCGACGCATAGCCTACCCAGGCCACATCGGCCTCGAGGTTGAACGGTGCGTTGAGCGTGAACCCCTGTGCATCCGTGACCACGAGGCCGAGTTCTTCGGCGATGAGCACCGTGCAGAGATCGTACGGGTGGCAGCAGAGCATCGTGTGCCAACCGCGCTTCGTGAGGGTGTCTTTCAGGAGCGGACGAATATCCGCGATGAACCGATCGTGGCCCGCCATCAATTCGTAGAGCTGGCCGCCGGTGGAAATGTACTGGTCCTCGAAGCACAGCGCCTTGCCTGGCGCGGGCTGGCCTTCCACTGCCAGCGCAATTTCGTCATCAATCGCAGCGAGGATGTCGCGTGCGCCGGGGAAGAAACGGGCGACAGAGGCGAAACCATGTGTGATAGTGTCGGCACGCGACGGGCGCAGCGTGAGCGCTTCGCTGGTGCCGGTGATGCGATTGATACGCCGCGCCTCGCCACCTTCACCACGCTCGGCCCAGAGCTGATCGCAGAGGTGCTGCTTCACGAGGGGAATTTCCGTCTGCACAGCGAGCACGATATCGCGCAGCGTGGTATCAGCGCCGCGATTGGGGGCCACGCCCGTGAGAATCCACGCGGGACGCTTCTGGTACATGAGCCCACGGGTGCCGTCGATGGGATCGACGAGGAAACGCCACTTGCAATCGCGTTCCGACGCGCCAATGGGCAGGACGAGCCCTTCAGGGGGCAATCCCTCGGCGACGAGGCACAACGGTTCATCGAAGGCGATGTCGCCGAGTCCGTCGATGAGGGTGCGCTCGCTCACCTTGTCGACAGCGTAGATGGTGTCCCCCACGTCATCGTGCGCCACTTCGGCCATCTGGTCGGCGTGCTGCTGCTCGCATGCGTCCACCACGGAGTCGCGAATGCGATCGTGGAGGGTGATTATGGCGGGCAGCAGATGGTGCGCCTGAGACATCATGTCCGACCGGCGCGATAGTGCTCGGCGTTCACGGCACGAAGTTCGGCCGCCTTCTCTTCAGGTGCGGTGTCGTTGAGAAAATTGCCGCCACCGATTTCCGGGCCGGCGAGGTACTTGAGCAACCCGGGCTTCCGCAACGGCGTATGGATCTGGATGTGGAAATGGAAACCCGGATAGGCGTTTCCGTCGGTGGGGGCTTGATGCAGGACCATTACGTACGGGAACGACATGCGCCAGAGGTTGTCGAAGCGCACGAGAGTTTCCTTGAGGACCGACGCGAATGCCGCGAGCTCGCCGTCGGGCACATCGGCGAGACTCGCGTACGAGGCGCGTGGTGCAACGTACGTCTCGTACGGGTAGCGGGCAAAGTACGGCACAAATGACACGGCGCTTTCGTTCTGCACCAGCATGCGGCGCCCGTCGCGCTCCTCGGCACCGATGATGTCGGCGAAGAGCGAACGGTTGGAGTCGGCGTAGTGTTCCGCAGCCGCCTGGACTTCGATCTCAATGGAACGGAAGACGAAGTTTGTGGCGTAGATCTGCGAGTGCGGGTGCGGGTTGCTCACGCCAACGACCTCACCCTTGTTCTCGAACATGAGGACGCAGTTCACTTCCGGGCGCGCGCCGAGCTCACGGTACTGCGATTGCCAGGTGCGCAGCAACTGGAGGACGTTCTCCAGCGGAAGTTCGGCAAGCGTGAGATCGTGGCGTGGCGTGTAACACACCACACGCGCGATGCCGTTTGCACGGCGATTTCTGAAGATATCCGACGCCGGGGGTTCGACCTCTGGTGCAGCCGGACTCACGCACGGATGATCGTTGTCGAAGACGTACACGGCGTCGTACGATGGATTGGAGCGGCCAGAGACGCGCGTGTTGCCGGGACAGAGATAACAATCCGTGACGTACGGTGGGATATCTTCTGCGGGGGATCCCACCATTTCGCCGAGCCATGGGCGATTGTTGCGGTTGGACGAGATGATGACCCACTCGCGGCGCAACGGATGCCAGCGTTGTTCGAACGTCATGTCATGCCGGCGTGAACATGCCGAGTACGCGGGGCCCGCGCGCGCCGGTGGCTGACGGCACGTTGCCGGCCATGTGCTCGAGGTGCAGGTGCGCGAGCAGCGCGAAGGCGACCGCCTCCTTGGCTTCGCCGTCGAAGTAACGGTCGTTGAACGGTAGTACGGCCAGTGGCGCAACGGCGTCGGCGATCATCTTCAGGAGCACCGGATTCTTTGCGCCGCCGCCGGAGACGAGCACTTCCTCGATCGGTTCGGGAATGAACCGGCGGTACGCGTCGGCAATGCTTTCCGCCGTGAGGGCTGTTGCGGTGGCGACGATGTCGGCTTCGGTCGCGGCGCCGTGGTTGGCGCATTGCGTGAGGAAGCGCTGGACGTACGCGGGATCGAAAAGTTCGCGACCGGTGCTCTTGGGTGGCTCGGCGGCGAAGTATGGATCGGTGAGCATCTCCTGCACGACGCGACGCAGCACACGTCCACTCGCGGCGATGCGGCCGTCCGTGTCGTATCGCAGCGAGGGATCCATGGCGCGGACAACGGCGTCGATCACGGTGACGCCGGGCCCCGTGTCGAAGGCGCGGACGCTGGCGAGTGCACCGTCTGGTGGAACCACGGTGACGTTGCCTATGCCGCCGATATTTTGCAGCGCCCGCCAACGGCCCCCGTTGAAGAGCAAGGCATCAGCGATGGGAACAAGCGGTGCTCCCTGCCCTCCGGCGGCCACATCGCGCACACGGAAATTGCTCACGACGGAGATGCCCGTTCGCTCGGCAATGATGGCCGGCGCGTCGAGCTGCCATGTGGAATGACCTGGCTCGTGCCAGAGTGTTTGCCCGTGGCTGCCAATAGCGCGGACGTCGGCCCGCGGAACGCCGGATTCGGCGAGTACCGCGATGGATGCGTCGGCGAGCGCGTTCCCGAAATCCGCAGAGAGGCGGCAGTATTCACGCGCCGTACCGTGCTGCATGGCGGCAAGCATGCGTTCGCGTTGTGCCGGCGAGTAGTCGTGCACGTGAAAGCCGAGCAGCTCCACGTTGAACGCCGTGGCGTTGGCGGGGGTGAAGCGCGCGACGGCTGCGGAAATGCCGTCGAGCGACGTACCCGACATCAGGCCGACATAGACGCCGCCGGCGCGAGGCATGGTGGTCACAGCACGGGCGGTGGTTCGCCGCCAACCACACGGCGAACGATGCCACCGCCTGCGTCCAGCCGGCGCTTTGCCTCGTCCTTGCTCACGCCGAGTGCGTTCATGACGATGGCGAGCTTCACCGAGCCACCGGCGCGTTCCAGCAGCGCGCGCGCTTCGTCGCGCGAGATGGCGGAGACTTCCGCGACGATGCGTTCGCTGCGATCCACGAGTTTCACGTTCGTGGCGCGAAGGTCGATCATCAGGTTGCCGAAGGTCTTGCCGAGGCGGATCATGGCCCCGGTGGTGATCATGTTGAGGATGAGTTTTGTGGCCGTGCCGGCCTTGAGGCGGGTGCTGCCGGTGACCACCTCGGGCCCGGTGACGGCGACGATGGCGATGTCGGCGGCCGCGAGCATGTCTGCTGGAGGGGGCGAGCAGGCCACGATTGCGGTACGAGCGCCGACGGAGCGCGCGAATTCGAGCGCGACGCGCACGTAGGGCGTGGTACCCGAGGCGGCGATGCCGACCACGAAGTCGCCAGAGCGAACGCCGCGGGCGGCGAGGTCGATGTTGGCTTGCTGCTGATTGTCTTCGGCGCCTTCCTGCGCGCTGGTGAGCGCCGCGATACCACCGGCGATGATGCCCTGCACCATTTCTGGCGGCGTGCCGAAAGTGGGCGGGCATTCCGACGCGTCGAGGACACCGAGTCGGCCCGATGTGCCCGCGCCGACGTAGAAGAGGTGCCCGCTCGCGCGGAATGCCGATTCGGCGGCGGTGATGGCGGCGGCAATGGCTTCCCGCTGGGCGCGGACCACGGCGGCGACGGTCTGGTCCTCGTCGTTCATCAGGTCAACGATGCCGAGCGCGTCGGCGAGGTCGATCTGTTGGGTGCGGGGATTGCGATGCTCGGTGACGCGGGGGTCGATGACGCGCAGAGTCGGGACCGGAGACGGGGAGATCGTTCGAAGGGTCGCCGGGTAGGACTGATGGTCAATCGTCGAGCGACGGGGCTAAGTTACCGGGCGTCGTTCCCTACTCGCAAGCAGCGGAGCTTTCGTGCGCCGATCGTTGTGTGTCGTTCTGCTCGTCCTCGCGTCCACGGGCGCTCGCGCCCAGATCGTCCGTTCGCGGTTCCAGCTCCAGGAGCCGGCAGCCTGGGTGTCCGGCGGCATTGGATATCAGGACCCGTGGACCGTGCTGGACGGCACCACGGGCAGCCGCTGGCAATTCGGCAACAGTACGCCGTACGCGGCGTCCATCGAGAAGTCCGTCGCGAGCGGGACGACACTGGGAATTCGCGGGAACACGGGGTCGGTGCCGATGACCTACGTTGGCGTGGCGAGCACCGCGGATGCAGACGCCACCGTATCGCAACTGTTCGCGACACTGCACGTGGCGAGTGGCCGCGAATTTCACACGGTGCTGGAACTGAGTGCCGGCGCGACGATCTACTCCAGTTTCAAGGCGCGCGGCACCGGTGACAAGCTGCCGCCGCAGGTGCCTGACAATGATTTCGCGTTCGCGTTTGGCTATGGGATCGGCTATGCGCTGTCGCCGCGATTTTCGGTGGATGTGATTCAGGACGTGACGACGTCGCTCCACCAGCATGTCGGCCTTGCGGCTGGGGACGATACGAGTGCGCGCTGGCGGACCACGCGGGTGGTCGCGCGTTTGGGGCTTGGGGGACGCTGACGTTCAGCTTCGAGCGTGACGGTTGGGGGCGGTGGAATGCGATTGCCGTAGATGACGGATGACACGACGGGCGCGGCGGGGACTCGGCTGATCGAGATGGTGCGGGGATATCAGCTATCGCAAGCCATCCATGCGGCCGCGGTGCTGGGGGTAGCGGATCATCTCGGTGATGGCGCGCAGTCTGCCGAGGCACTTGCCGAGGCTGTGGGGGCGCATGCTGGAGCGCTCAAGCGTTTGATGCGCGTGCTCGCGAGCCGAGGGATTCTCGTGGAGCGCGACGACGAACGATACGAGCTCGGTGCACTCGGCCAGTTGATGCGCACGGATTGCGACGGATCGGTGCACGGCCAACTACTGCTGTGGGGTCATCCGATGCAGTGGGTGCCATGGGGCGATCTGGTGCACAGTGTTCGTACGGGGGACACGGCGTTCGAGAAGGTGTTCGGCGCGGGACACTGGGAGTACCTCGAGAACAATCCCGATGCTGGGGTGATGTTCAAGTCGGCGATGGCCGCACATCCGAGTCATCGCGACGTCGCCGGCGCGTACGACTTTTCCGATGCCGAGTGCATTGCGGACATCGGCGGTGGATCCGGTCTTCTCCTTGCCGAAATTCTGCGCGCCAATCCCTTGGCACACGGCATCTTGTTCGACAGGCCGTCGGTGCTCACCGGCGCGATGGCCGTGCTGGAAGCCGCGGGAGTGGCTGGCCGGTGCGATGTGCGTGGCGGAAGTTTCTTTGACGACATGCCGCGCGAGGCCGATGCCTATGTGCTCTCCAATGTGCTGATGGATTGGGACGACGCCGACGCAATGCGGCTGTTGCGCCGCTGTCGAAGCGCAATGGATGCACGTGCGCGGCTGGTGGTGATTGAGCGGATGATTCCAGGGGACAATGCGCCATCGCTGAGTCAACTGGGTGATCTCATGGGGCTGGTGATCACCGGTGGACGTGTGCGCAGTGTGACGGAGTTCGAAGCGTTGCTGGAAGCGTGTGGCTTGCGGTGTACGCGTGCACAGTTGACGCCGTCGGGCTACACGATCCTGGAGGCGCGCCCGCTTCCTGCGGCGTGACGCGCCTCCGTGAACTCAGTTGGGAACCAGAGCGAGCACGCGAACGGGACTGCCTGATCCGCCGGTGATCTTGAGAGGGGCAGCGATCACCACCGATCCCTTGGCGGGGAGCTGATCCAGGTGCGCGAGACTTGCGAGCCCGAAGCCATTTTTCGCGTGCATGTAGTGGTGCGCGGGGAACGGTGGCACGAAGCCGCCGGCTGCTCCGGCATCGGTGCCGACCTGCTCCACGCCGAAGCCACGCACGTCGCGCTGCTCTGCGAGAAAGCGCATCGCGTCTGCTGTTGGACCCGGCGAGCAGTTGTCGTTGAGGAATGCCGGCGTTCCCATTCGCTTGTACCAATCGGTGCGCATCAGCACCAGTGCGCCGTCGCCAATCTGGCCGTGTTGTGCTTCGTACTGCTCGATGTCGTTGACGGACAGGAGGTAGCTATCGTCGTTGAGGACTTTCTCGCTGACGTCGATGACGCAGGCGGGGGCGATGAAGTTGTCGATCGCCATGGTCTCGGTGCTGCCCGTGGCGTGGTGGCGGCCGGTGATCCAGTGATTGGGCGCGTCGAAATGCGTGCCGCAGTGCTCGCCCATTTGCAGGAAGTTCCAGGCCCACCCTGGCCCGTGGTCGTCGAAGTTGGAGATGGTGGTTTTGGTGAAGCCGGGAGAACTCCGCCCGATCTCTGGTGGCAGGCTGATGACCGGCGTGTGCTCGTTGAGCGGGTGGGTGAGATCCACGATGTTGATGGTGCCCTGCCTGATCAGGCCGACAAGAGAAGCGAGGTACTCGAACCCAGGGGACATGCAAACACTCCTAATTGTGAGCAACCGGTTGCAGCTCGCTGCACTCCGTAGATCGCGATTTCACCGGGGGATGCGTCACGAGCGCGGCATTGGGCAGTGTGTGCACCCATGGGCGGTTCGACGCGGGTTGCTTAGATTGCAGGGCGCGGGATTCGCGCGTTCACCATTTCCTTGCCTGGGGTTTGCCGTGACAACTCGACGAGCATTGTGCTGCCTTCTTGTCCTTGCTGCGTGCCACTCGCAGCCGGAGCCGCGGTCCGCGCCGCAGCATGGCGCGACGGACGTGGGCACACCGCAGACGCTGGCGAGCGATGGTCGCTACGTGCCGGCGGCCGACCGTCGCGCCGCCGTGTTCCCGGCGGCATGGACGCACAAGGCGGGGCGCGCACCGGTGTTCGGCGCGCATGCGATGGTGGCGAGCGATGCGCCGCTGGGTAGCGCTGCGGGGGTGGAGATTCTCAAGCAGGGCGGCAACGCAGTGGATGCGGCGGTTGCGGTCGGCTTCGCCAACGCGGTGGCGTATCCCGAGGCCGGCAACATTGGTGGCGGCGGCTACATGGTGATCCACATGGCCGACGGACGCGATGGCGCGCTGGATTACCGCGAGATTGCCCCGCTGTCGGCAACGCGGGACATGTATCTCGATGCGACCGGCAAGCTCACGGACGCGAGCGTGGTGGGACCGACGGCGTCTGGTGTTCCGGGTGCCGTTGCCGGATTGACGGAAGCGCTGGCCAAATACGGGACGAAGACGCTGGCGCAGGTGATGGCGCCGGCCATTCGCTATGCGGAACAAGGGATTGTGGTGGACAGTGCCTTCACGAATTCACTGCGCTCCAACCAGAAGTACATCTCGCGCTTCGCGGGTGGGGCGATGTTCTATCAGAATGGAGTACCGGTGCAGCCGGGAACAACATTCAAGCAGCCTGCCCTGGCGCGTACACTCCGCGCGATTGCCGAACGTGGACGGAGCGCGTTTTACGAGGGGCCGATTGCGGAGGCGTGGACGAGCGAGCTGCGCGGGGCCGGCGGGATCATCACCATGGCCGATCTCAAGGCATACAAGCCGGTGTGGCGTGATGCCGTGCGCTCCACGTATCGCGGCTACACGCTGTTGACGATGCCGCCGTCATCGTCGGGAGGGGTGACGATCACGGAGACGCTGAACATTCTGGAGGGATACGATTCGCTGCCCACGTTCGGGAGTGCGGGCTGGGCACACGTGGTCGGTTCGGCATACCAGCGAGCCTTCGTTGATCGCAACGAGAAGCTGGCTGATCCCGCGTTCATCGCGGTGCCGATCGCGCAGCTCACCGACAAGCAGTATGCGGCGAAGTTGCGCGGGACCATCGGGAGCATGCATGCGACGCCGACAGCAACGATGACGGCCGCGGTGCGCGATGGCATGGAGACGACGCACTACTCCGTGGTTGACGAGAAGGGGAATGCCGTGGCGACGACGACCACGTTGAACAACCTGTATGGATCGGGGGTGTACATCACGTCGGGCGGCTTCTTCCTGAACGACGAGATGGACGATTTCGCGGCGCAGCCGGGCAAGCCGAACATGTTCGGTCTCGTGCAGGGTGAGGCGAACGCGATCAAACCGGGCAAGCGGATGCTGAGCGCGATGTCGCCCACGGTGGTGCTGGATCGTGATGGGTCGTTGTTGCTGGTGGTGGGGAGTCGCGGCGGTCCGCGCATCATCACGAGCACGTCGGAGGTGATCCTGAACGTGCTGGATTACAGGATGACGCTCGCGGATGCGATGAGCGCGCCGCGGCTGCATCACCAGGCGTTGCCGGATACGCTGTACTTCGAGCGCGATGCGATCACGCCGGCGGTGGCGGATTCGTTGCGCCGGATGGGATATGGAGTGTCAGCGGGGCGCGGGATCGGGCTGGTGAATGCGATCATGCGGGTGAAGGGAGGATATGAAGGGGTAAGTGACCCAAGATCAGCGGGGCGGCCGATCGGATATTGAAGGCGGCCTCCGGCGGCGTAGCCGTGCGGCGGTTTGGCGTGCGGCGTGGACGTGAGGCGGTTGGCGGGCGGCGTGGACGTGAGGCGAGCGGCGGGGGTGAGGCGTAAGGGGTACGGCGTGTCCGTACGGCGGCTGGCGTACGGCGGCGGAGCCGATTTTGCCGGTCGGAAGCGACCTCAATTTCGCATTGTAACCACACACAGCGTTGCAGCGATGAGCCTACAGGTCGCTACCACTCGCACGAAAAGTTCGGGTGCGCACTAAAAACGCCGTTCATCCGCGCGAGGACGGAGTGAACGGCGTTGACCCTTCGTATTCGAAAGGATCCGGAGGCGTCAGGGCCTCGACCCTCCGCGGACTCCAGGGCCGCGGAGGGTATCCTTCTCGAACTTCGCGCGCTGGTCCTTGTCGAGACGCGCGGAGATCTCGGCGCGCGAACTGTCGAATACCCCCTTGATGCGCGGCTGCATTTCGTGCCGAATGAGTCGCAGCGACGAATCAGTGCGCACCATGACGGACTCGATGCCGGCGCGCTGTGCGGTGCTGAGGTCCAGCGACTTGGTCATGCGGTCGAGCATGTCGTTGCGATGCCGCGCATCCTGCTCGGGTGACATGCGCCCCCCGCCTGGTGGACGATGACGCGCCATGCGGACCCAGACGTATCGTTCGAGACCCGCGCCGGCAACCGCGCTACAGAGGACGATGAGCGTGATGACGATACTGGCGCGTACGCGATCAGGACTCATTGCGGCCTCTCGGAGCTGAAATCCGCGGCTTCGGTGACCGAGCGCGCGAACGAGCGGACAGCATCGGTGGCGGGCGCGCCGCTCACCACGGCCGACAGGAATTCCGGGGTGTCGTTGACCGAGAGGGACTGCGCGGCCATGGTGGAACTCCACAACGTCAGCGCGCCGGCGATGCCCGCGGCAAGGGCGAGGGGAATGGCGCGTCGCTCCCATCGCGCGGCGTAACCCCACCACGGCGTGGGCCGTTGTGCCTCAATGACGACGCCGATGCGATGCGCCAGCGATTCCCAGTTGACGCGATCGGCGGGAATGCGTCCGACGACGGACTCGAGGTGCGAGCCCAATGCCCGGTCATGGTCGGGCTCCGGCCCGAATGCGCCCGCGCCGAGCGCGGATGTCTTGTCTGTCATGCTTCGCCCTTGAAAAATCGAGAGAGCGCGCCGCGCAATGTGCGACGTGCCTCGTGCAGGTGCCACCGTACCGTTCCCGGCGAGAGGTCGAGCATCTCACCGATCTCGGTGCTCGTCAGTCCGTCAACATCGAACAGCGTGACGATCATGCGCTGTCGCTCGGACAGCGTTGCCATGGCGCTCGTGAGCATCTCACGCGCCTCGGTCCGTTCACTTTCATCGAGCGCAGACGGGGCCGGGCTGACCGCATCGGTCTCGGGCTCGGTTTCCCTTCGCGCACGCGTGCGGCGCAGATTCGCGCCGCGATTGAGGACGATTCGCATGAGCCATGGCCCGAACGGCCGCGCGGCATCGAACGAATCGAGGTACTGATATGCCGCGAGAAACGCCTCCTGCACGAGATCCTCGGCGTCCTCCCGGTGATTGACCACGCGATAGGCGAGTTGGAATGCCTGTCGCATGTAGGCGTGCACGAGCCCATCGAACGCCGACCGGTCGCCCTCGCGGACACGACCAACCAGCGCGGCATCCCGCGCAAGCACAGCCGCCCTATCGACCGAGGCTGGGACCTCGGGCGAATTGGTGCTGGTCAACAGGACGAGACGCGCGGGCGCGGCCGAGGCTCAACCCTCCGGCGGGCGTCCGCGGCGGTTGCCACCGCCCATGTTTTCCATCCGGCGACGTCCTTCATCATCCGCCTTCTTCTGTGCGTCCTCTTCGAGTTCTTGCGCCCTTTTCTGTTGCGATTCGGTGAGCAGCTTCATGACCTTGATGCGTGACTCGGCATTCGCGTCGCGCATGTCGGACATCACGAGCTGGACGGCGATGGAGCGCTGCGTCATCTCGTCCTTCTGTTCCTGGCTCAGGTCACCCATGCCGCCCGCGGGCATGCGCGTGGGCTTCAACGAGTCGAGGCGAGCGAGAAACGGCTTGTTGGTCGAATCCTGCGTCTTGCGGATCGATTCGAGCACGACCTTCTGGCTATCGGTGAGCGACAGGTCCTTGGCATGGTCGAGGACGAGCGCGGCGACGGTGGGCGGAATGGGTGGCGGACCCATGCGACCCATGTCGGAACCATTCGAGCGAGCGTCGCTTCCGCCCATCTGGCGGCCGCCGCCGCGCTGAGCGCCGGCGAGGGTAGAGGCGCTTGCGAGCGCCGCGACGGCGACGACGATCTGAACTGATCGACGCATACGTGCTGATCCTCTGATCAAGTGTGTGGGTGTGGTGCCGTGATACGGCTCCAGTCGCCGTATAGTATGCACCCGAAGGCGGGAAATCGTTGGAAAACAAAGGGCCGGCGCGTTGCGCCGGCCCTTCATAGACACGCAAGGTTGCCGAGGACCCCTCGGCACGCCCTCAGGAAATCTTGACCTGGAGCGGGCCGCTCAGGGTGACCGCGATATTGCCGCCGTCTGGGAGGCAGCCCTCGTAGTTGGCGGTGCCCGCCGCGACGCCCGCGCCGGCAGCCGCGCCCGCGGCCGCGCCGACGACGGTGGCCTTGGTGCTCTTTCCGAGAATGCGGCCAGCGATGGCACCGATCACGGCGCCGCCCACGACCTTCTGGGCGTCCTTGGCCTGTGGCTCATTTCGAACCTTGTCCACGTCTGCACTGGCAACCGTGGCAGACACCGGGTAGGTCCGGCCACCGAACGACACGGAACGGACAGCGAATTCCATCACGATGTTGTCCTTGACGTTTTCGCTCCGCTTGAGCTGGGTGACTTCCAGCTTCACGGAGGCACCTGCGGGAATGGACGCGCCGTTGGAACCGCTCACCGCTGTGGCGACGGACGCGTCAAAGGTCTGGCCGACCGTGTAGGTATTGGTGCAGACGCGCGCGCCGGACTTGAGGGCGAGTGCCGTGCCCGATGGAATGACGCCGACTGCCCCGCCCGCGTTGCTGGGGGCCGAACCGCTGGGAGTGCGGGTGACGGTGTTGCCGGACGCTGTGGTGGTGGGCGCGGGCGCCGGAGGAGGCGTGGTGGCCTTGGGCGGCGCGGTCCGGGGCGGAGTGGTCTTCTTCGGCGTTGTGGGGGCGGGCGCTGAGGCGGCTGGTGCCACGTCCTTCAACTGGGGCTGCACAGCCGTGTCCTTGCTCGCGAGCTGGAGATCTGTCTTGAGCGCCGTGTCACTGGCGAGAGCAGCATCCTTGCTCTTGTCCGCTCCTGAGCACGCGCCCAGTGCCAGCGCGGCAGCAACGGCCAGCGGTGTACCGAGCCTGCGAATAATATTCGTCATGGGGATCTCCGGATGTTGTAGTGCGGACTTCGACGTCGCCGCGACGAAAATGCGCGCGATAATTCAGTCGTTCTTCGTGGTGAAGTTACCATAAATGGCAAGCGGCATGCCAGCTGTGACCGCTATGCGACGGCTGATTCCGTACTTTCGGCCGTATCGACGGATGCTCGCGACGGGATTGGTACTCGTGATGATCTCGTCGGCCATTGGCGCGCTCGTGCCCTGGCTACTCCGCGCCGGGATTGATTCACTACACCGTGGCGCGCCGATGGGTCGCGTGACACTCCTGGCCGCTTCGATTGTTGGAGTGGCGCTGGTGGGTGGCTCACTTCGATTCCGGATGCGAGAAATCCTGAACGGCTTGAGCCGGTGGATCGAGTACGACCTGCGCCAGGCGTTGTTCGTCCATCTGGAGACGCTGGATGCCGCGTACTTCGGGCGCACGCGCACGGGCGATATCATGGCGCGTCTCACGAATGACCTGAGTGCGGTACGCATGGCGGCGGGCCCCGCGATCATGTACCTGACGAATACCATTTTCGGTGCCGCGTTCGCGCTTGTGTTCATGTTGCGCATCGACGTGCGACTCACGGTACTCGCGTTGCTGCCCATGCTGATGATTCCCGCCGTGATGATTCCGATGGGCAATGCCATCCACCGGCGTTTCGAAGCGGTGCAGGAACACTTCGGCACGCTGACCACGCAGGCGCAGGAGAATTTTGCCGGGGTGCGGGTGGTGCGCGCGTACCGTCAGGAGGAGGCCGAGATTGCTCGATTTGCCGCGTTGAACGAGACATACGTGGTAAAGAACCTTCGTCTGGCACGGCTGTATGGGGCGATGAACCCGATGCTCGGCCTGCTCGCCGGGTTGAGTGTGGCGATCGTACTGGGCGTGGGCGGCTCCCTCGTGGTGCGCGGTACGATCACGGTGGGCACCTTCGTGGCATTCGGCTTCTATCTCACGAGCCTCACGTGGCCGATGATTGCACTCGGCTGGGTGATCAACCTGTTCCAGCGCGGCGCCGCATCCATGTCACGGCTGCTCGACGTGCTCGATGCGAGGCCGGAGATAGTGTCGCCGCTGGTCGCGCGGGAGTTGCCGCCGGCGGCGAGTGGCCGCGCGATCACCTTCCACGACGTGGGGTTTCACTTTCCGACACCGGAGGGTGCCGAGCCGCGTTGGGTGCTGCGGAATATTTCATTCACCATTCCGGCAGGGGGTACACTGGCTGTGGTGGGCGCGACGGGAAGCGGCAAGAGCGCGCTGATCGATCTGATACCGCGCCTGAGCGACCCGCAGGAGGGCGAGATCCTGATAGACGGCGTGCCGGTGCGCGAGATCGCTCTCGATCGGTTGCGCGCAGAGATTGGCTACGTGCCGCAGGAGAGTTTTCTCTTCAGCGATACCATCGCGTCCAACCTTGCCTATGGTGATGCATCCCACACGTTCGTGGAGCATGGCGGGGAGGATGAAGGCCGGCCTGAAGAATCGCGTGCCCGTGGGGAGGCGGACGCCGCAACCCACGTTTGGGCGGCGCAGGTGGCACAGTTGAGCGAGACCGTTGTGGCGTTTCCGCACGGCTACGGCACACAACTGGGTGAACGCGGCATCAATCTCAGCGGCGGACAGAAGCAGCGTCTCGCCCTGGCGCGCGCATTGGCGCGACGTCCGCACATCGTCCTGCTGGATGATGCGCTGTCTGCCGTCGACACGCATACCGAGGCGGAGATTCTCCGAGGATTGCGCGGGACACTGGCGGGCCGGACAGCCGTCATTGCATCGCATCGTGTGAGTGCGGTGCGAGACGCCAGCTTGATCATTGTGCTGGACGGCGGGCGCATTGTGGAACAGGGCACTCATGACGTCCTCATCGGTGCGAGCGGCCGGTATGCGGCGTTGTTGAGTCGACAACAGCTCGAGGAGGCGATCGACGATGAAGCGCCCGCCCTGGCGCGCTGAATTGGGGTTGTTGGTGTAACAGGGCCGGCACGGGCAGGCGTCAACCATTGGCTCCCAACCGCACACCTCGGTAGACTTCACTGTATGCAAGGTCTCGATCCATCGTCGCACGCGTCCCTGACGCCACGAACCACGTCCGAGGATCGGACGCCGGCGCTCGAAGCGCAGCTTCGCAAGGCGCATGAGCGCATTGCCGAGCTCGAGGCCCGCGATTCGCTGAAGACGCAGTTTCTCGCGAACATCTCGCACGACCTCCGCACGCCGCTCACGGCGGTGATCACGCATGCGGAAATCCTGCGCGACGGGATACTCGGCACATTGACGGAACGCCAACTGGAAAGCATTGGCGGGATCATCAACGGCGGACGCCAGCTACTCGATCAGGTGGGTGAGATCCTCACGTACGCGCGTGCGGCGGCGAATCAACTGACGATCACTCCGTCGCAGTTTCCGCTCGGTGACGTGATCACGCAGGTGAGCGCACTCAATGAGTCGCTGGCCAGCAAGAAAGGTGTGGAACTCACGGCCGACGTGCCCGATGATCTGGCCCTCGTCACGGCCGACCGGGAGAAAGTGGCGCACATCGTGGGAAACCTGCTGGGCAATGCGATCGACTTCACCCCCCGCGGTGGTCGCGTGTGGATGCGCGCCCGCTCGGCCGACAGCATGCGTGAATGCGTGGTAGAGGTGGGCGACACCGGTATTGGAATCGATGGCGCGAATCACGAGCTGGTGTTCCGGGAATTTGCGCAGGTGGACTCGAGCGCCTCGCGACAACACCATGGGACAGGACTCGGCCTGACCATCGCCCGAAAGTTGGTTGAACTGCATGGCGGCCGCATCTGGGTGGAGAGCGAACTGGGCGAGGGGAGCCGGTTCTACTTCACCATTCCATATCCTCCCGAGTGACCGGCAGCTCGTTGCCGCACGTGCTGGTGGCGGAGGACAACCAGCTTGTGTGCGATGCGATGCGTGTGTTGTTCGAGGAGACCGGGCACCGGGTGTCCATTGCCGGCCATGTGGCGGAGATCGTGGATATCGCCGAGAGCGATCCCGTGGACCTGTTGCTGCTCGATCTCGGCCTGGCCGACGGCGATGGGTTTGAAGTGCTCGATGCGCTGCGTGAGCGGCGCGCGATGCCGCGCGTGAGCGTGGCGCTGACCGGCAGATCGGAACCTGACGTTGACGCACGCTGCCTGGCTGCGGGATGCAGGGCGGTGTTGCTCAAGCCGGTGCCCGCACGGGATCTGCTGCGGCTGGCGAAGGAATGGTTGAGCGGCGCCTGACTCACGGCCGCGCGAGTACGGCTACAGCCTGCTGCGGAGCGCTTCCGGCGTAACTGATTGTAGATACGTGCCGAGCACGGTGAGGTAGTCGAACATCATCAAGAGACCCACGATGATGAGCAGGGCGCCGCTCACCTGCGATACACGGGCCAGGTGTGGCCTGATCCTGGTGACGGTCTCCAGAAAACGTTCGACGGCTACTGCTGCGAGCAGGAACGGCACCGCAAGCCCGGCGGAATAGGCGAGCAGAAGAGGGACGCCGCGCGAGAGATCTGCCTGCGCGGCCGTGTACGTGAGAATGGCGCCGAGGATGGGGCCGAGACATGGCGTCCACCCTGCCCCGAAGGCGATACCGACAAAGACGGTGCCGAGATAGCCCAGCGGTTTGTTGGCGAGGTGCACGCGCCGTTCGCGGTCGAAGGCTGCGACGCGCAGGACGCCCAGCAGATAGAGCCCGAAGACGATGACCAGCGCGCCGCCCAACCGCGTGATCCAGATGCGGTAGTGAATGAGCAGGCGGCCCAATACCGTGGCGGACGCGCCGAGCGACACGAAGATGATCGTGAAGCCGAGCACGAAGAGCAGCGCGTGGGTGAGTGCCGCACGGCGCGCACGCGTGAGGTCGTCGAAGCCCACGCCTGTGACGAACGTGAGATAGCTCGGAATGAGGGGCAGCACGCAGGGCGAGAGGAAACTCAGCAAACCTGCGCTGAATGCAATCGCCAGACCGAGAGAGGCTTGATCAGCCATGAATGTGAGGTGACGACAGAGGTGCAGAGGACGTCTAGATAGTATCCAGATCGAACGTGACGCCCAGAGGGCGACATGTCCCGCCCTCGCGAAATGTATCGTCGCGTCCAGTACTACGCCCACAACTTGATCCTCCTGTGCTTCCTCGCCCTGTTGGCGATGGGGACCTCGGCGCGGGCGCAGGTGCCGGCTCGGGGCACCATCCAGGGCACAGTGCGGGACAGCGCGACAAACGAGCCGTGGGCGGGGGTTGCCGTCACGATTGATGGCACACAGCGCGGCACGCTCACTGATTCGCTCGGCCGTTTTCTCCTCGGTGGGCTGGATGCGGGTACCTACCTGCTCCGCACTCGACTCGTCAGCGCGCGTTCGGCTGAGGCACGCGTGGTAGTGAGCGCCGGTGCGACAACGCGCGTGGAGATACGCCTGGCGAATGCCGTGGTCACGCTCGGGGCAGTACGGGCCCAGGCGCGCACGCCGGAACGGGACCGGTTCGAGTTGAACCCCAGTGTGGGCTCCATCTCGTTGACGAAGAACAACGTCACCACGGTGCCGTCGCTCGGCGAGCCCGACGTGCTGCGGACAGTGCAACTGCTGCCCGGTGTGAATGCACGCAATGACTTTTCGTCGGGGTACAACGTGCGAGGAGGCGAGTCCGACCAGAACCTGATCCTCCTGGACGGATACCCCATCTACAATCCGTTCCATCTTGGTGGATTGTTCAGCACCTTCCTGGACGAGACGGTGGGATCGATCGACTTGCTGACGGGGGGATTCGGGGCCGCATACGGAAGCCGGTTGTCGAGCATTCTCAACGTGAAGTCCGCCGAGCCGGAGCGCGCGGGTCTGCATGGTGAGGCGGGGATCTCCGTGATCGCGTCGAGCCTGTCGGTGGGCAGCATGAGTGACGACGGGCGTTCCAGTTGGACGGTGAGTGGGCGACGCACATACGCCGACAAGCTCATCGCGCTGATCAGTAGCCAGTCGTTCCCGTATCATTTTTCCGACGCGCAGTTCCATGGCGTGCGCGCACTGGGGAAGGACAACCTGCGGCTCGACGTGTCCGCCTATTCGGGCGCGGACGTGCTGGATGGCAACCTGTCGACGGCGACGACCAATGACTCCACGCCGGAAGCGGCGGGAGGCGGCACGTTTACGTTCGGCTGGACCAATCAGCTCGTGGGTGCAACGCTCAGGAATGTGTGGCGCGACAATGCGCGACTTCCGTTGCTTGGCGCGGCGGACAGCGCGGGGTTCGAGCAGCACGTGTCGTTCACGCGATTCGCGACGGGGCTCGACCTGGGCGCGGGCGCGCTCACGCTCACGAACAGCGTGCACGAACTTCGCCTCGCCGGTGACGTGCACTGGAATCGTGGCGCGCACGAACGGCGATTGGGCTACGAGGCGTCGGGCTATGCCATTCACTACGACGTCAATTCCACGACGACGCAGACGCAGCTCTTCCAACTTCAGCAGCATCCCACGGCGACGACGTTGTACTACCAGGAGAACTGGAAACCGACATCGCGCCTGATCCTGAACGCCGGGTTGCGGGCGGAACACATCACGGGACGCGACTGGACCGGCCTGTCGCCCAGGGCGTCGCTCAAGTACTTCGTGACTCCCGATCTTGCGCTCACCGCGGCGGTGGGGGAATACGCGCAGTGGCTGCACTCGCTCAATCGCGAGGACATTCCTGTGCGCATCTTCGACTTCTGGGTGGCCAGCGACGCATTCGTGGAGGTGTCACGGGCCCGCCATTACGTACTGGGAATGGAGCAGTGGCTGGGCGCAACGCGCTTCATGAAGGTGGAAGGGTGGGCCAAGCAATACGACCACCTCCTCGAGCAGAACACGGCCGACGATCCCTCGCGCCGAGGTGACGAGTTCCTCGACTCGCAGGGGCTCTCGTACGGCTTTGACGTACTGCTGCGGCAGTTGGACATAGGCCCGGTGGGCGGATGGGTGGCGTACACGTATGGCGTGAGCGCCCGCTCTCGCAACGACGTGGGCTACTGGCCCGGGCAGGACCGCCGCCACAACCTCAACGTGATCACCACATACAAGCTGGCCAAGCGCTACACGATGTCGGCGCGATTCGGTCTCGCCACTGGAACGCCGTACACCGAGATCGTGGGGGAGATCGTGCGTCGCTCGTATGATCCGGTTACCCACACGTTCAACGGCGGCGAGGGCACGCGTTCAGTGGAGCCCCAGGGGGGCGTGCACAATGCGGAACGCTATCCCGTGTTTCAGAGGCTCGACCTGAGTGTGGCGCGCGAGTCCATGTGGCGTGGAATGAAGGTGACGCCATACGTGAGCCTCGTGAACGCGTACAACGCGCACAACGTGTTCATCTACACTTTTTCGTACACGAACTCACCGCCAACGCGCGAGACGTCGTCGCAGCTTCCCTTCCTGCCCACCCTCGGCGTCACGGCGTCGTTCTGATGCGACGCCACACGATTGCCTGGGTTGCGGTTGCGTGCACCATCACCGCTTGCACGTACGACAAGCAGCCCGTGCAGGTGCAGCCGTCCGAGGTGGAAGTGCATGCGGTGCTGGATCCAGGCGTCCTGCCGCAGGCTGTGCTCGTGGAGCGATCGCTCAACGGCACGCAGGAGGTGCATACTCGCCGCTTCGATTCGCTGGACCCCATCAATACCGGGGGCGGCATTCCGGTGAGCGGCGCCAACGTGAGCATCACTGGTCCGGACGGAACGTTCCAGGGAACAGAAGTACATTACGGCGGAAAGGCGGCAAGCTACGGCGCCGGGCGGTACGTGATTCCACTCCCTGCGGCGGCGGCCATCAAGCAGGGTGCGCACTACACGCTGCGCGTGGTGACGCTGGACGGAAAGACGGTGACCGGAAGCACCACCGTGCCCAGGGCCGCCGCGATCGAGCCGTCAAAGGTGCTCGCGCCATTCGACCGGAATACCGACACGTTGCGGCTCTCGTGGAACACGGCGCACTCAATGCGCACGTATGGTGTGAGCATCGACACGCCGTACGGCGCGTTCTTCCTGTTCACCGACACGACGAGCATGGTACTGCCCGGCAGTCTGCGGAATCTCTTCGCGTCGAATCTGGTGCGCACCTTCATTCCCGGCTTCCGGCAAAGCGTGACCATCTACGCGGCCGACACCAACTACTACGACTATTACCGCACGCAGAACGATCCGTTCACCGGCTCCGGTGTGATCAACCGGCTCACCGGTGGCGTGGGGTTGTTTGGCGCGCTGTTGGTGATGGACGGCCAGATGCTCGACGTGACGCAGCGGATCACCGAGCCCTCATTCGAGGGAGACTACGATGTACCGCAGGTCCCCTCGGCGGCGCGGACGTACGTGGACGTGTTGCATCTCTACGTGGAAACGCCCGGCGAGCCCTCGTCACTGAGCGGATGGTACATGCGCGATCGTACGTCCGGAGTGAAGGCGGGACTGGACGGGACGCGTACGGATGGTCACATCACGATCACCCTGATGCAGGCACAGCACGGCAATGAAGCCCTGGCGGTGTTCACCGGGCAGCAGGTAGGCGATTCGTTGATCGGTACCTACAACAACGTGATCGGTCGCGTGGTGCTGTTGCGACGGAAGACGCCGTAGCGATCAGACCGGCGGCGGCGCGGGGAGTGCGGAGCGAAACTCGTCGCCGCTCAATCGTACCGTGTCGTCGGCTTCGCCTGACCGTTGCTGCACGCCACGTACAACGGCATCAATGGTGAGGAGCGGAGCGTCGGCCTCCTCGGTGACCGACACCTCCCACTTGCCGCGATCGGGGCCCTTGAGAGTGGACCGATACCGCGCACTGAACACCGTGTAGCGCGAGGGTGGCATCTGTGGCTCGCTCGCGGGTTCTTCCTCCGCCGCGGCTTCCTCCCGGGCGGCTGCCCCTTCCGGTACCAGGTCCACATCCGTGGGGATCTCGACGCTGGTGTCCGCGAGGGATGGCACGTCTTCGAGAGTGAGCCGCTCGATCGGGATTTCCGTGAGGGTGACCTCGAGGGACGGATAGGTTTCGCGCTCCACGGCAATCACGGCGACACCGCTCTCCGCGCCGCCCTGCTTGATGGCGGGAAAGAGGTGTACCTCGATCACGCGGTCGGCCGGAATCTGCTTGGCGATCGCTGCGAGAAAGCGCGTCCTGGTTTCGTCCGTCATCCCGCTGTGGTGATGTTTGGAGTTGCAGCCTGCGCCGAGCGGCGCTGATCGAGTTCGCGTTCCACGTACAGCCGCAGGATGTGCATGAAGTCCTGCGCGTTGGTGACCACGCCGAAGGCCTGATGTGTACCGCGATCCTTCAGCTTGCTCACCACGAACTCCAATGAGTCTACACAGATCGTCGAGAGTTCGCGCAGCGTGCCGTCTTCCTCCGTCACGAATGCCGGCAGCATGTTCCCGGTGGCAATGGCGTGGAGGGCGGTGGCAATCAGGACGGCCATGGTGGCCTTGATGGCGTGCACGCGCATGGCGTCCTGCGCTTCCAGGGCGTCGGTGATGACGTCAGGAAGGGGGCCATCGTCGCGGATGGAGCCTGTGAGCACGAACGGAATGCCCTTGGTCACGCAGGCGTGCATGATGCCGTCCGTTACCGTGCCGTTTTCCACTGCGGCCTTGATGGATCCGGCGGCGCGCACTTTGTTGATCGCACGCATGTGCAGCCCGTGTCCGCCCTGGGTGGTTTCGCCCTGCCCCGTCATGCCCAGGGTGGTGCCGAAGATGGAGGCTTCGATGTCGTGCACGGCGACTGCGTTGCCAGCCAGCATGGCCGCGACAAAGCCATTCTGGATGAACCAGACGAAGTCATTGCGGGCGCGTGAATGGACGAGCGCCGGTCCCGCGACCCAGACGGGATATCCGCCGCGATCGCGTTCGTCGATGAGGATGCGCGCCATGAGCCCGTAGTCGATGGGCTTTTCGCGAGAGACCTCGCTGGCCATGAACTTGAACTCGCCGTCGCCCTGGCCAAGGCCGAGGAATCCGGCGACGTCCACGTAGATGCCCTCGGTGCCATTCTCCGCCTCCCCGATGGCAACGCGCTGGCCCTTTCTGACGCGCCTGGCCTCGCGCACCCAGAGTTGGCCCTCGGCGTCGAGCATGAGGGCGGAGTCCATGCGGGGTTCGCGTGGCATGAGCCACTTACCCTCCACACGGACGTACGTGGGAAGGTTGGTGGTGGAGAAGAAGCCTTCGGGAAGCACGCCGTCGGCAGGCGCGGGAAGAAACCGCGCCTCGGGGGCATTGGCGAAGACTGGCTGGCTGAAGTCGGGTCGCGTGAATGTCGTCACGCGTAAAAGATCGTCGGCGTGGGGCGTCCAAACAAGCTGGCGCACCAACGCTGCCGGGTCACAACAATGCCACCGGATCCCGGTCCAGGGTCAATCGCAGCCCAAACTGCTTGGGGACTTCGAACCGCTGCACCAGGTATTGCGCGACGCGCCCGAGATCGTGTTGACGCTCGGACTTGATGAGCACATGCCATCGCCAGCGGTTCTTCACCCGCTCCACCGGGCAGGGCGCAGGCCCGATCACGGTGATACCGGGCGCGGGGCGCGCGACGAGGAGCCGGTGGAGCCACGCGGTCACGTTGGTGGCCAGGCGAGCGGTGGCTTCTTCCTGCGTGCCACTCAGGACCACGTTGGCGATACGAAGATTGGGTGGGTACAGAGGCGCCTTCCGCCCCGCCAACTCTTCCGTCACAAATCGGTAGTAGTCGTGCGTGACCGCGCACTGAACGGCGTGGTGGGAGGGCGACCGTGTCTGAATGAAGACTTCGCCCCCTTTCGGACCCCGCCCCGCGCGGCCTGCGACCTGGCTCAGCAGTTGGTAGCACCGTTCCGACGCGCGGAAATCCGGGAGGTTGATACCCACGTCTGCATCAATCACCCCCACCAGCGTGACGTTGGGGAAGTCGAGCCCCTTCGCGATCATCTGCGTGCCGAGGAGGATGTCCACTTCGCCTGCGCCCACACGGTCCAGTATCTCCGTGTGCGCCCACTTGCCGCTCGTGGTATCCACGTCCATGCGGGCCACTCGGGCGGTGGGAAAGCGCTCGTTCAGGAGTCGCTCTACCTGCTGCGTTCCCAGTCCGCGCTGGCGCAGGCGCGTGCCGCCGCACCGGGGACAGACGACGTGCAACGCCTCCGTGTGCTGGCAGTAGTGACAAACCAGCTTCTCGGACGTGCGATGATAGGTGAGACTGATGCTGCAGTTTGGACAGACGGCAACATCGCCGCAGGCACCACACTGCACGAAGGCAGCGTAGCCCCGCCGGTTCAGCAGGAGGATGCTCTGTTCCTGCTTCTCCAGGCGGTCGCGCAGGCTGTCGGCGAGCGGCGAACTGATGGCGAAGGCGAATGCCGCGTCGGCGTCGGGGGTCTCGCTGGGTTTGGGCTTGGCCTGCTTCGCCCGGAGGTCAACCACATGCACCTTGGGAAGCCGCGCGCCGCCGGCACGATCGGGGAGCGTGAGCAACTCGTATTTGCCCGACGTCGCATTGGTCCAGCTCTCGAGACTCGGCGTGGCGCTGCCGAGCACGACGACGGCGCCCTCCGCTCGCGCGCGCACGATGGCAACCTCACGCGCGTGATAACGCGGAGCCTCGCCTTGCTTGTAGCTGGACTCGTGTTCTTCGTCCAGCACGATAGCGCCGAGGTCGCGCAGTGGAGCAAAGATCGCCGATCGTGCGCCAACGGCGATGCGCTTTTCGCCGCGGCGAAGTGCCTGCCATGCGTCGTGGCGCTCGCCGTCCGACAATGCGCTGTGTAGTACGGCGATGTCATCGCCGAACACGGCGCGAAAGCGGTCGACGGTCTGCGGGGTCAGCGCAATTTCCGGCACGAGGACGATGGCCGTTTTGCCCTGCTCGATCACCACGCGTCGCAGGAGCTCGAGGTACACGAGCGTTTTGCCACTGCCTGTTACACCGTGCAACAGCGCGACATGTCCGGGTGGGGCGACCGCAAGGCGATCGATGGCGTGGCGCTGCGCATCGGTGGGCTTGTGGGCGTCCGGTGCGCGTCGCGCGCGCGTGAGAAACGGATCACGATCCACCGCCTCGGTGCTCACTTGCACGAGGCCCCGGCTGACGAGTCCCTTGAGGACGGAGGGGGAGAACGCGAGTTGTTCGGACAGCAGTTCCACCGCCGCGCGTCCACCAATGGACTCGAGCAACTCGAAGAGCACGCGCTGTTGTTTCGAGCGCGCGAAGATCCTGTCACGCTCGAGGAGCGACGGGAGTTCCGCAATGATTTCGGCGACCCTGCGGGTCTTCCGGGCTGCCACGGGAGCATTGGCGCCCGTAAGGGCGGCGGGCAGTGCGCTGCGCAACACCACGCCAAGTGGCGACACGTAGTACTCGGCGATCCACTTGCAGAGCGCGAGCATGGGCTCGTCCATTACCGGCGCGTCGTCCGGCGCGCTGATGATCTCCTTGTACTTGATGCCGTCGCGCGGTTCGCTCATGCCGACGACGACACCGATTTCCTTGCCGTTTCGGAATGGCACGAGCACGCGCGAACCGACCGACGTGCTGCCCGTAGCATCGTCGGGAACGCGATAGGTGAACGTGCGAAACAGCGGCAGCGCGAGGGCGACATCGATGAGCGGCATCGACATGAAAGCTAGCGCGCGGGGCGGTCGCAGCTCAGGGCGGCGGCGGCACGTCCTGAATCTCGACTGATTGCCCGAAGTGCCGGCCCAGATCGCGCAGGTAGGCGTCGATCGTGGCCGTGTGCCCCATCACGTAGCGCGATACGAAGCGAAAGAGCGGATTGTATACCTCGCCGCTTTCGGTCACTGTCACGCGCGTGCCATCACCGTCTGGTGCGACGTCGATGGTCCAGGTGCCGCTGTACGGGAGATCGCGGTCAGTAATCCGCGTAACGAGGCGACCGTCCCGGCCATTCATGGGCGGCCAGACCGTGTCCGCCGCGTAGCTCACCGCGCCGTGCTTCGAAAACTCGCGCCATGCCACCCGCCCGTTATTCGGCTCGAGATTCTCCACCTTGGTGACATCCGTTCGCCATGATGCCGACGTCATCACCGAGCCGACCGTGCCGAATACCTCGGCCGGCTTCTGACGGAATCGCGCCGAGCGCTTGGCAACGTGCGCCTTCGGCAGGAGTGCGCCGATGAAGACGACCATCAGTGCGATCCCGATCACGCCGCCAACGACGATGATGATCCATTTCATGGACGAGGCTCTCGATGCGTGTTACCGGGCGGCGACTCCGAGGCCGGGTGCATCCGGCAGGAGGATGACGCCGCCGTCTATGGTGGCGCCGGTGTACGGATCGTTGGAGACGAGCGCCGCCCCATCGTAGTCCGCGCAGTCGAGCAGCGGCGCAAAATGCGCGGCCGCCGTGATGCCCAGCGAGCTCTCGATCATGCAGCCGGCCATCACGAGCATGTCATGCGCCCGCGCCACGGCCACCATGCGTAGTGCCTCGCGCAGGCCGCCGCACTTGGCGAGTTTGATGTTGATGCCATCCACCACGCCGGCGAGCTTCGGAATGTCGGCGGCGACGAGGCAGCTTTCGTCCGCAACGATGGGCAGTGCGCTACGGTTGCGCACGAAGCGGAGTCCCTCCAGGTCACCAGGCTGAAGGGGCTGCTCCACGAATTCGACGCCGAGTTCCTGGAGCACCGGAATAATCCGGAGTGCGGACTTTGGCGTCCACCCGGCATTGGCATCCACGCGTAGCACCTTGGCTGGGGCCAGTTCGCGGACCACCCGTACGATGCGCTCGTCCCAACTGCTGCCCAGCTTGATCTTGAGCACAGGGTATTGCTCTGCCTCGGCCACGCGCTGCCGGAGCGTCGCTTCGTCAGGCGCGATGCCGATGGTGAAGCTGCTGGGCGGGCATGCGGCGGAATCCAGTCCCCACAGCTTGTACAGGGGCACACCGAGTCGCTTGCCCACGAGATCGTGCAAGGCTGCGCTCACGCCCGCGCGCGCCGATCCGTTGAACCGGATCGCCCGCGCAAGCGCGTGCTCCATCGCTTCGAGGGACCAGTCGTCCATGCCGTCGAGGGCAGCCGCGAGCAGCGGCAGCACCTCCACTACGGTGTCCGCAGTCTCCCCGTAGTACTTGCTCGGTGCCGCCTCGCCCCAGCCCGTGCTGCCGTCGGCAGCGGTGACGGTGATGCGCACCACGCGGTACTCGCTCGAACCGCCGCGAGCGATGACGAACGGATTCTTGGTGCGAAGCGTGATGATTTCGTGCGAGAGCTTCATGCGCGTCCGGATGGAGTTGGGCGGCGAGCGAGGCCGGCCGCGCGGCGGCCTGCCGTCGCGTCGTCGCTCTTGTGGAGAAAATCGAGGAGGGCGTCGGCGAGCGTATCGCCCCTGGTGTAGCGATCGGCAGCGGACTTGGACAAGCACCGCATGACGATGTCAACCAATTGCTGCGGCAATCGCGAATCGACGTCGCCCAGATTCACGGCCGGCTCATGTACGTGCTTGTATCCAACAGAGAATGCGTCGGCGCCGTCGAAGGGTGGAAACCCAACGAGTGCCTCGTACATCACAACACCGAGCGCATAGAGATCACTGCGGCCGTCGACGAGTTTTCCCATGGCCTGTTCGGGACTCATGTAGTGCGGCGTGCCCATGGCACGTCCACTTGCCGTGAGCCGAGCATGAAAGCGTGCGGTGGCAATGCCGAAGTCGGTGATGAATGCGTTGCCGTCGTCGTCGAACAGAATGTTGTCCGGCTTTACGTCGCGGTGGACCACACCGCGCCGGTGCGCGTGGTCGAGTGCAACCGCCACCTGTGCTGCCGCGGCAGCCATGAACACGGCGGATACCACCCGTTCCTTCTGCACGCGATCGGCCAGCGACCCCCCGCCGAGATAGGGCATGACGATGTACACCACCTCGCCGGACTGACCGAAGTCGAGCAACGGACAGATGAACGGATGCACGAGTTGGGCGGCCGCTTCTGCCTCTCGGCGGAAGCGTTCGGTCATTTCCGCGTCGCGCGCGAGATGCTGATGCAGCACCTTGATGGCCACTTCCCTGCCCAGCGGCATCTGCTGCGCGCGGTAGACGGTGGCCATGCCACCTCCGCCGAGTCGCCGTTGCACACGGTAGCGCGTGCCCGTCGCGCGACGCAGTGCGGTGATGTCTTCATCCGGACGATCAACCGGCGTGCCCGAGATAGCGGGGAGCAGGAGAGTGCAACGGCTGCACGCCGCCGCATGCGCGCGATTCCAGGTTCCGCAGTCGGGGCAGAACACGTCAGGCGCCCAGTTGCATCTGCACGAAATCATACGGGGGCCAGGGGCCCGTCATTTCGAATCGTACGCTGGAGGACTGCCTCCCGCGCTCATCCACTTGCACCTGAAAGTCCTGCCACTGATCTGCCTCGACCAGGTAGGCCGCGCACATCACGGCACCAGGCTTCTGTTCCGGACGGAGCGCGACGGTTGCAACCGCGAGCTGCCTCAGCGTGCGGAGGCTTTCCGTCGCGATGGCCACGAGATCGGCGTTTGTTTCGCGCTCCTCGCCCAGCACGGAGCGATATACGTTGACGCGGCACGCCATACGATTCTCGACGAACGAGAGTGCGTCAGTGAGCGCAACGTAGTGGAGCTCGAGCCATCGTTCCACGGCATCACGGCCCTTGAACACCACCCCAACGGGCGCAGGCAACACGGTGCCGCGCGCCGAGAAGCTGGTGACAACATCGTTGTGGTGGAGTGCCGCGGCCTCGTCAGGCTCGGTGGCGCGAGCGTTCGACTCGGAAGCGATGGCGGACAGTTCGCGCACAGTGATCAACTGTGCGTTCGCCGCGCCCGCGTGATTCACATGCGCGTCGCTCGCCGTCACACCGAATAGGGTATATCCCACGCTGTCTCCAGTCTCGGTTCGCCGCGCTCGCCCGTCGGGTGACGAGGTAGTCCCAAAGGAAGATACGGCCTATCGCAAACCCGGGACAGACAGCGCTCACTCCGGGGGTGTCAGAGCAGTGCGCGCATGTGACGGACGCACGCGACCCCAAGCCGGTCGGGGGCGTACCCGCCTTCGAGCGAGCTCACAATCCGCCCCCCGCACCATTGATTGGCGCGCGACACGAGTTCCCGCGTCAGGTGATCGAAATCATCGTGCTCGAGGGTGAAATTCCCGAGTGGATCGCCGGCCATCGAGTCGAAGCCCGCCGAGATGAGCACGAGATCCGGCGTAAAGCCCACGGTGGCGGCATCCACCGCGCTCAGCAATGCGTCCACATAGCGCTGGCGCGGCAAGCCACCACTCAGCGGCACGTTCCAGACGTTGTGGTGCGCCCCACGATCGCTCGCGGCTCCCGTGCCCGGATACCAGGGCCACTGGTGCATCGATACAAAATGGATGTCTGCATTCTGCTCCACGAGTGCCTGGCTTCCATTCCCGTGATGCACATCCCAATCGACGATCAGCACTCGTTCTGCACCGTGTTGCTTCCGCGCGTAATGGGCGCCAAGGGCAACGTTTCCGAACAGACAGAATCCCATGCCGGTCGCGCGGAGCGCGTGGTGCCCCGGAGGGCGGACAGCGCAGAAACTCCGCACGGGTCCCTGGCCGAACGCGTTGTCGACGCCGTCAAGCACGGAGCCGGCGCTCGCCGTGGCGGCAAGCCACGAACCCGGACTCACTACGGTGTCCTGATCAATGCGGCCGCCACCGTCCGCCGCCATTTGCTCCACACGGGCGACATAGGATTCGTCGTGGGCGAGGGCGAGTTCCTGCCCCGAGGCATGCCGGGCTTCGCGATGATCGAGCAGGTGAAAGAGCTCGAAGTCCTCTCGCAGGGCGCGTGGGATCGCACGCAGGCGGCCCACATGTTCAGGATGACCCCACCCGGTGTCGTGACCGCCGCAATCGGCGTGTGATATGTATGCGACGGTACTCATCGTGAACCCCGAAAGCGCCGGGACGCGATCTCGGTGAGCAGTGCGAGTACGATGACGACAAGCAGGATGAGCGGAAGGGGGTTGGACGCATGGCCGATCACAGCCGTTGCCACGGATGACGATGGCCCCAGCGCGTCGATGATGGCGGCGCGCGGCGCGCCGTCTCCGTCTGGTGATGGTGCCCGGGTATCGCGCTCCGGGGATACCGAACCAACCGCGCGGGACCACCATTCACGGTGCGCGCCGACACCGCTGGTACCGCCGAGCATCCGCCACCGCCAACTCTCGTCGTAGCCCACGGCAAGCACGCGCCCAAGGCCGGCGCGGCGCGCGGCGAGCGTGACGCCGGCCGTTTCCTTTTCCAGCGTCACCGCGTCGCGCCGTAGCGTGGTAAGTGGGCGTACGGGCAAATCCGGTGGCGTGACGGTATCCTCGGCGAGAAGAATTCGACCCACGCGACGTTCACCGGGCTGCGCTGGCACGATGCCGCGCAACAGGTCCAGCGACATCGCGCCGCCGACGGCAATCAAGCCGCCGCCCTGCGCCACGAATCTCGCGATAGCGGGCGCGAAGTCCGCGGCGGACGAGTCCAGGGCGATGACGGCGTCATAGCGCGCCGTGTCGAGCGGCAGGAGTCCGTCGTCGCGCACATCCACGTTCGGCGCAGCCGGGATCCGAGCACGCACCACCCAGCCTGCTTCACTCAACGCGGAGATGGCGAACTTGCTTTCCCAACCGGCGCGACTGAGCACCATCACGCCGCGGCGCGACGACGCGGCGGGAATGTTCGCGCGCGCCGCGTGCGCACCGATTGCAGCGCGGACGTCACCCACAACCGTGCCGACATCGATCGTCGCTCCCTGCGAAGCGCGTACCGTGTCGATGGTGCCGGCGGAATCGGCGAGGACGATGGGCTGGCTGCCGCCGCCAGTGATCATGAGTCGGGCACGGGCGTCCGGTTCGCGCTCCCTGACGACTTCCACGGCCAACGGAGGGATATCACCATGCCAGGTGACGTGCGTTCCCGCGCGCCGTAGCGCCAGGAGTGCGTCTCTTTGATGACGCGATACTTCACCATCCACGGACAGGTCCAGCGACGCCGCTGCGGGACTGGTGATCGCTCGCTCCACCTCAACATCCACGGTGCGCGACGTAGCCGTCGTCGTTGTGGACGCGCCGGCGGTGGTGCGCATCGAACGCCAGAGCGAGATGCCCAATGCAGCGAGGAGCATCGCGCGGAGGAGCCACTCACCATTGCGGCGGATCTCAGCGCGTGAGCGCATACACCACGAGATTCACGGCGAACTTGGTGTTGTCCACCGACATGAAGCGCTTGTTCTCGGGATGGTAGTTCCACTCCGAGCTGTAGTCCTTGCTGCTGTACAGCAACGCGAGGCGGCCGTCGCGCTCGACTCCCGACAGCGTCTTGTGCACGAGGTTGTCGCCCCAGCCGTTCAGCTCGTGCGTGGTGGTGGGCGGACCGTCCTCGAACTTGAAGAAGGTGGAGTACAGCGGATGCGAGTTCGGAACCGGCTTGATCGCGCCATACACGCGCGTCAACTCCTCGTTCGCCGTCTTGTGAAAGGTGCCGTCGATGTCGTGGTTGTGATCGTCCACGAACAGCAGGCCACCGCGCTCCGCGTACTTCTTCAAGTTCGCACTCTCAGCAGGGCCGAACCGCACGGGCAGATGCCCGGTAAGGTAGATGAGCGGGTATCGAAACAATGAGGGCGACGACAGCGGCACGATCACGCCGCTTGGCGCCACGTCGATGGATGTGTAGCGCGCGATGGTGTCGATGACGTTGGCTGGTACGAGGGGCGCGCTGTCCCAGTCGCCGGAATCGTACTGCGCCGTAGCGAATACGAACTCGCTCATGGTGCGCCCTGCCACGGCGAAATGCCTGCGCGTTGCACCGGGTGACCAGCCAGCGCACGGCGTACACGCGTCCACGCGAGCGGTATTGCTGCATTGTCGCGCTTTCGAAGCGCGCGAGCCGCGTCGTCCAGCGCGGCGGCAAGGACAGGAGCATCGCCCAGCGCGTCCACGCGCATCAGGAGCAACGAGTCCGCCGCTGCGTCCGGGTTGCGTGCAAGCATGGCGGTAACGCGTTCGAACGTCTCGCTGCGCCGCCGCATGGCAGGATCGAGTGGTCGGCGGACTTCGCGAATTGACGCGTTCCCCTTGTCCTTCCCAACCAGGCGCACCTTTGCCACGTCCACGATCTGCGTTCCGGGCTTTCCGCGCAGGTAGATGCGTTCGGCAAGCCGCGCGCGCTGAATGGCGGCGAGCGCGATGCGCATGGGTGGCAGGGCCTTGGCCGGTTCACCAACTTCGAGCGCGCGACCCGCATCCCACATCGCGTTGAACGCTTCCAGTAGCGGCTTGTTGATTGCGAGAATGGGTGTTTCGTCGCCTTCAACGTCCATCACGCTGCCCGACGCCGCGCTGGTTGCCGAGTCGGCGAGCTTGAGCAGTTGCTCAGGAGAGATCTTGCCGCGCTCCACCTCGTCGGAGCCTTCTTCCGACAGGGGATCATTGCCGAGCCGCTGGAACACAATGTCGCCGACCCGCTTGCGGAGCTTCTTCTGATCGTTGGCAATGCGCCGCGATTCCGATATGAGATCCGTGTGCGCAAGCTTCGGCCGCCGCTTCTCCAATACCTCGGTGAGGTTGATCAGCATGCGCTGGCTGAGCATCTGCGCCTCGGCTTCTGGCGGCGGGGCCGCATCCACGGCTACGGAGTCGTATTCGTCCGCGCGCGCGATGCGGAGCGACCGCGTCTCGGAGCTCCCGACGCCGGCTCCGCCTACGGTGTTGCCGTCGCGAGCCACGGCACGCAGCTGCAACACGTCGCCGGGCTTGAGCGCCAACGAATCGAGCGGTATGCGGGCATCGAGCGTGCGTTCGAGGCTGCCGCCGAGCACCGTATGCGCGACGATCGTGGTCCGGAAGGAGAAGTTCTCACCGGCGCCCGACGCCACCACCAACTCGAACTGCGCGTCGCGAAGCCCGATGTCGTCTCGCAATTGTGCGCGCAAGGCATAGGTGCCCGCAGCGCGGCGGACGATGCTGTCGTGCGCGGGAAGCAACAGGGTTACCACCGGCGGCGCGTCTGCGATTGGGGCGAGCACAATGAGCCGACTCCGCCCCGCCGCCGACTGGAGGCGCACGATCGCGGGCCGCGATGGCATCGAGACGGACAGGCTCCATCCATCTCCGCGCTTCGCCACGCTGCGCGCAGCGGAATCCGCGGTCGCGGTGAGGAGTTGCGGATCGCCCTGTCCGCTCAGTGTAACGCTGCTGCCGACGAGTGCTTCAATGCTCGTGGGGTCGTTGAGGTTTGTGGCAGGCTTGCCGGAATACGCCGGTGGCGTGACTGCGACGTGCACGATCGCGAGTACATCACTGACGGGGGCGCCGGGCCTCGTGGGCCCGACCCTCGAGATTGCCTCGCGAACGAGCCCTCCCACGCGGAGTGGATTCCAGATACTGATGGCGGCTACCACCGCCGTTACGACCGCGGGGGCTATGAGCGTGCGCCAGAGTACTTTTTGCGCATCGGTCCACCACGGGACGCCGAGTGCCTGTGCTTCCAGCCGTGGAGAATGTGTCCCGTCGGCGATGGTGACGAGCGCGTATTGGAGGGTGGGTGCGCGCTCCTCTACCCACAAGGCAACGCGTGGCAACGCACGGAGGTCGCGCACGCGAATGAGGAATGGCGCTGCGACGGCCACGCCAACCGCCGTGATCACCGCAAAGACCCAACCGGGAAGCGTAAAGGCCCTTGCGACGATGAGCAGCGCAAGTGTGGTGGCGGTGCCAATGAGCAACGCGCGCGTGGTGAGCGCGAGCGCGAGCCTCGTCCGCAGTTGCAACAACCGCGCGTGTGCCGTCATGCCGGCTTCGGTTCGGTGCGCGCGCGCACCATCAGTTCGGCAATAGCGAGCAGGATCGCAAAGGCGAGCAGCCACGGCGCTAGGGGTGATGGCCGGTCTTCCGCAGCACGCAAACGATCGGCAGGCGCCGCCTGCCCGCCTGTCCCGCTCAAGCGCGCGATGACGACACTGTCGGCAGCGGCGTCGCCCTGTGACGTACCACAGGGAGCGAGGAGGGTGCGCGCGACATCCTGAAACGGTGCGTGCAACGCAAGGTCGCCTGTCGCCGGAAGCGCGACGCCAACCTCTCGAATGCAGCCCGCGCCCACGGGGGTATCGACCGCAGCGACCGTGCCGTCCGACCAACGCGCGCGTACACGGCCACGCGCGGCGACCACACGCCTCCCAAGCGCGGCCACGATGACCCGTCCATCCGCGGACAGACCGTCCGGAGTCGGGCGCGAAGCCGACGCGCTATCCCACCACACCACGGTACCTCCGCTGCGCGCGTAGGCGCTGTCCGTCGCGATGGGGGGCTGACGGACGAGACGCGTGACGCGTGCGCCGCGAACGCTGCCAATCTGTCGCGATGCCGGACCGAGGGGATCGTCCATCGGCAGCGGGCGTTCGAGGCGCCAGCCAGAATCGACGTTCGCGCGCAATGCCACCCGTTCGATGCGAATGGAGCCGGGCCAGCCGGCGCGAATACGCAGCGTGGCGGAATCGAACTCGCTGATAGCCAGCGGCGATACAACGAACAACTGTACGGAGTCAGCGCGGTCGGCCAGGAGGACAGCAGCGCGGCGTGCGGCGATGAGCGCGGCACTCATCGAACCCGGAGCGGTTGGGTGCCCGGCGCTGTGTATCGAGTCCAGGGCCGACGGCAACACGAGAGCCGGAACGGAATCGAACGCGATGATGGTGCTCGGCGCTGCGGTGACCGTCACCGCACGGACTCGCGCGAGTACTTCATCCGTACTGGCGACTGAACTCGAGCGATCGAGCAGGATGATGCGGGCCATTGCCCCGCGCGTTGGTACGAGTACCGGCCGCGCGAACGCCGCTCCAGCGGCGAGTATCAGCAACACGCGCAACGCCAGCAACACGAGATCGCGCGGACGCGTGGCGGCCCGACTCACGACGGTGCGGGTGTCGGGGATGAACCGCGTGGTGGGCAGAAAGAACGCGGCGGGCCTGTGTTGTGCCACCAAGTGGAGCAGGACCATCGCAGTCGCTCCGCTTCCGGCAATCGCCAGCGCCCAGGGCGCGAGGAAAGTCATCCGCCGCGCCGCGGTGTTCCATCGGCGATGCGCCGCACGACGTGAGGTGCTGGCTCGGACGTCTGCGCGCGGATATAGCGTACGCCAGCGCCACGCAGAGCGGCGGCCGTATTGTCAATCCAGCGGGTGAAGGATGCCCGATATTCCGTGCGCATTGGACCATCGAGGATGCGACGCATGGCCGTCTGTTCCGGATCAACCGCGAGCAGACTGCCAGGAGGTGGATCGAGTTCTTCGTCGGCGATGACGTGGATGACGATGACCTCGCCGCGCGCCGCGATGCGTAGTCGTGCGGCGGCCAGGAGTTCATCGAAGTCGCCGAGGAGGTCCGTGATCACGACGAGGCGCGAGGCACGGGCCGACGTGATGAGCGGTGCGAGCGCGCGGGTGCCCGACGGCGTGGTGGCGTCGAGCGCGCGGATCATTTCGAGCAACACGCTCCGGCGTGCGCGCGGTGTGAACACGAGCGACTCCGCTCCCGCGATCGCGAGACCCACCGGGTCCGCCTCGGAGTGTGCCACCGCTGCCAGAGCAATGGCCAGTTCGCGCGCCAGTCGCCACTTGTCGTGTGCGGGCGTGGGAAAGGCCATGGAGGCGGAGGCGTCCACGAGCATGCTTGTCCGCAGGGTCGCACGGTCCGTGGTGAGGCGGACGTATGCCCGGTCGCTTCGCGCGAGGAGCCGCCAGTCCAGGCGTCGCGGATCGTCGCCCTGACGGTACGGACGAAACTCACTGAATTCGGACGAGTTGCCGCGGAGCTGCGACGGATGCGCACCCAGTGTGGCGCCCATCACGCGACGCGCCGCCGGCCAGCGGACGCCGCGGACGGCGTCGAGGAGCGCGCCGTACGGACCCGCCGACATCCTAGACCGCCAGCCCGCTCCGCGGCGGGGCGACGCGCTCGAGCACGTCGGCGATCACCTGCTCCGGCGTTAACCCTTCCGCCTCCGCGGCGAAACTCGCCAGTACGCGATGCCGCAACACGGGCAGCGCAATGCGCATGATGTCTTCCGGCGCGACAGCGGCGCGGCCGGCGATGAAGGCGTGGGCCTTTGCGCCGAGGATGAGTGCCTGGCCCGCGCGCGGTCCTGCACCCCAACGCACGGCGCGCTTCACGAGCGCAGTGGCGCTCGGATCGTCTGGACGCGTGGACCGGATGAGCGATGCCGCATATCGCAGCGCGGTTTCGGAAGCGGCCACGTCGCGCACTGCGCGTTGCAGCGCGACAGCTTCCTCGGCGCCGAGCACGGGACTCAGGGGTTCCTGCCTCACTCCGGTGGTAGACCGAAGAATGGAAACCTCGTCGTCCGCGGACGGATATCCTACGCGCACATCGAACAGGAAACGATCGAGCTGCGCTTCAGGCAGCGGATACGTGCCCTCCTGTTCGATGGGATTTTGCGTGGCGAGCACAAAGAACGGTTCAGGCAGCCGAAGGGACTCACCGGCGGCGGTGACGCGATGTTCCTGCATGGCTTCGAGCAGTGCGGCCTGCGTGCGCGGCGGCGCGCGATTGATCTCGTCGGCCAGCACGATGTTCGCGAAGATCGGGCCGCGAACGAACCGAAAGCTGCGTGCGCCAGTGGCCGAGTCTTCCTCGAGGATCTCCGATCCCGTGATGTCGCTGGGTACGAGATCGGGGGTGAACTGGATCCGACGAAATTCCAACGCCAGCGCTTCAGCGATGGATCGGATCATGAGGGTCTTGGCGAGACCCGGCACTCCGACCAGCAGTGCATGCCCGCCGGCTGCCAGGGCCATCAGGATTTCATCGAGCGCTGCTTCCTGCCCAACGATGCGCTTCTGGACCTCCGCGCGCAGTCGGCGGAGTGCGTCGCGCAGCGCCTCGGGGTCCGTAGGCCGACTTGCCGTGGAGGCGCGGGGAGAGGCGGTGGTGCTCAGCGGACGGCGCGCCGGCGGCGGTGTGTGAGGAGAAAGATTGAGCCGTCAACTGCGCCTGCGGCTGCGAGTGTCACCGTTTCGTCGAGCACTTCCCATCCGTGAAGCTTCAACACAAAGGCGTCCTGACCTTCTCCACCGGGGCACAGGGCCTCCAGCGCCCGACCCTTGAGGGCCAGGACCGTGCTATCCGCCGACACAACCGCCTTGATCGTGTCCCATATCTCCGGCATCTCGATGCGAACGGTAATGGAGGCCACGCCGGCCGCTGCGAGTTGCAGCGCCTGTGGACGTGCGCGCAACTGGGACGTAAACGGCGCGGTCATGCGCCGGCCTCGAGCAACCGACTGGTCATGTCTACTTCCGGGAGCGTCGTAAAGAACCGCGCGACTTGAGCATCGAAGATGTACGTCGATCCCGTGACGAGCGTAGAACCATCCTGCACCGCTGCCGCAATCGCGATTTCCTCTCCGCCCTGACCACGGAAGGTCACGTGCGATGGCCCTTCCTGTTCCAGGAACGCCGCGTACAAGCTGTTGCGACGCGAGAAGAACGCCTTTGCCTGCGACAGCACATCGGCGGGCTGAAGCGTGGTCCGGAATTCCTGCATCGTACTCTGAGACTTGGTCATGGCAAGCGGATGTGGAACACGAGGACTGCGCGCTCGTTGGACAACGAGCAGCTGGGTGGCAATGTTGAAGCTTAATCAGGGTCCGACTGGGACGGGGAGTGACCACCCCGAGCGAGAGGGCAGCTATCCGCGATCAGGTTCCTGATACTCGATCGGGAGCTCGACCCGGAAGGTAGAGCCTTCTCCGGGGGCGGACTGCACGGAAATCTCGCCTCCGAGCAGGTGCGCCAGCCGTTGGGCTAACGAAAGCCCGAGCCCCGAGCCGCCAAAGCGTCGCGTCATGGAGCCGTCCACCTGACGGAATTCCTCGAACACGAGCTGCTGCATCGGCTCAGGTATCCCGATCCCCGTGTCAACTACGCCGTACACCACCCGGTCGTTGCGGGTGCTCACCGACAGCCGGACTTCGCCGGACTCGGTGAACTTGTACGCGTTGCTCAGGAGCGCGGCGAGCAGCTTCGCAATCTTGCGCCGGTCGCTCAGCATCATCACCTGCGACTCCGGTTCGCTGACGCGCAGTGCCACCCCCTCCGCCCGACCCCGCGTGTTGGCGATGGCATCGTGCAACGGCTCACGGACGTCGAATGCAGAGGTCACCGCCTCCAACGCACCGCGCTTCAACGTGGTGAGCTCCAGCAAGTCGCCGATGAGATCGATCAGATGGTGGCTGGACGTCTTCACCTGGGCCAGCGTCTTGAGCTGTTCCGCCGTCACTGGCCCCGCGAGCCCATCCTCCATGAGCGACAGGTAGCCCATCACGGCCGTGAGCGGCGTCCGAAGTTCGTGCGAGATGTTCGCGAGAAATTCATCCTTGACCCGCCGAGCGTCCAACAGGGCGACATACTGTCGCTCCAGCTCCGCGTTGGTCTCCACGAGCGCGCCATTGGCGCGCCGCAGGTCGTCGATCAACCGAGCCTTCTGGGCGGTCGCCGCCATCTGGTCGGCGACCATCCGCAGCAGGCTTCTCGTCTCGCTGGTGATGGATCCGGCGCGCTCGAAGTAGAACGCCACCGCGCCGAGCACGCCTTCCCCGGTTTGCAGCGGAAGCGCCACGATCGCGCGAAATCCGAGTTCGCTCGCGACCTCGGCCCAATCTTCAAGCGACGGATCGGCCATCACGTCCGGCACTTCGATCACGCGTCGTTCGGCTGCCGCCTCGCCACTTGGCCCGAATCCGAGGCGGACGCGCATGTCGCCCAGGAACGGTGCAAAGCGCTCGGGCCAGTTGTGGACCGCCGCGAGGCGCATCAACTCCGACGCGCCGTCGATGAGGTAGACGCAGGCGAATGACGCGCCCACCAACGGACTCACGCGGTCCAGGGCAAACTGAAAGACTTCTTCCGGACGGTCCGCGGTGAGGAACGCGTGGACGATCTCACGGACGGCGATCAGCTCCCGCAGTCCAGATTCGGAAGTCTCGGCAGGATGCCTGAGGCGTTCAGCTTGCAGCGGTGTGATCCTTGTCACGCAGCAAATATGTGACAGGGACTCGCAATGGGCCAGATGTTTAGCGGTTGATGCAAAACCTACCGAGGGGCTGCGCCGGGTCGTCGTCTGAGAACCAACCGGATGAAACGGAAACGGCCGGATCTCGCATTGCGCAGTATCCGGCCATTTCGGCTCAAATCCGGCTGCTTCCGCAGTACCCTTGCGGACGTCTACCGTGCGGGCGGCGACGACAGCGTGCGGACCTCGAGCCGGTGGACTAGTACCGACGGTGGTGTGTTCACGATGTGCGACACGGCGTCCGCCACATCGATCGCGTGCAACTTCCAGTCGTCCGCGGATGTCGCCGGCTTTCCCCCGAAATCGGTCGCCACGCCGCCTGGCATGACGACGGACACCTTCACCCCTCGTTCACGCACCTCAAGCATGAGGGACTCGGCCCATGCGGTGACGAAGGCCTTGGTTCCGCAGTAGGCGGTGCCTCCGACAAAGGCGGAGCGGCCGGCGATGGATCCGATGGTGCAGATGTGGCCGCTGCCACGTGCCAACATGGCCGGCAGGACGGCTCGGGTCACATGAAACAACGCGTTCACGTTCACGTCGAGCATGTGATTCCACTCAATCGGCGACATGTCGGCCATCGGCTTCGTCGTCGCCACGCCCGCGTTATTGACCAACACCGTTACGTCCAACCCGCCCAGGGCGGGTGGGATTGCGGCCGCGTCGGCCAGATCGAGAACGATTGCCTGACACGAACCGCCGGACGATTCGACCTCGGCTTTCAACGCGGCCAGAGCAACTGCGTCGCGCGCCACGGCCGCGATGGCATATCCGTCACTGGCCAGCCGCACGCACGTGGCCCGACCGATGCCGCGCGAGGCGCCCGTCACGAGGGCAAGTCGCCGAGCGGTGGTCAACCGGCCACCTTCGCGATGGCGCAGATGGCGCATAGGTGAATTTCGGCGCCCATGGTATCAGCTCACCATCCGCTCGATGCTGCGCACCAGCGGCGCGAAACTCAGTGCCTTGCCAGACACGCGCTGCGCCTGCTCATGCGCGAGTTCACGCTGCGCTTCCCCAAACAATTGGTCGATCATCCAGGGTCCGCAGCGCGGGTTCCGCCACCAATCGGCGTCGTACTTCTCTACAAGCGTCTCCGTAAGCAGCGCCTGATGCTGCCACGCTCGCAGATAGCGCGCCGAGTAGTAACGCGGATCGACGTCCACAAATGCGTCGGCGCGCGCATACTGGAAGCCGGTGGCGCCCGTGAGTAGCTCCACGTAGAGATCGGGTAGCGCGTTCCACGAAAGTTCGCCGCCGTACAGCTGCGTTTCGTAGATGAGCTTCGCGCAATAGCGTCGCAGGAAATGCAGTTCCTCGAAGCCCGCGCTTCGGAGGAACTTCGGCGCATCCTTCTTCTCGAGGCCCGTGTAGCGCGTGAGCCATCCCGCGTCCTGCATCAGGTGATCGAAGAGCATCGCGTATCCTTCGGTCACCGAGTTGTCCCCCATCCAGCGGAACTCCATGGGGTGATCGGGGCGCATGTAGGCGAAATGCAGCGCGTGACCCAGCTCGTGCAGGAAGGTGCTCCAGTCGGTTTGGCCGCCATGTGGACGCAGGACCAGGTAGACCTCGTCCGGGACAATCACCGGCGCGCAGAATGCGCGCGATCGCTTGCCCTCGCGTTCGCCGGTGTCGAAGCGAATGCGGCCGTGCGCTTCCGGATCGATGCCCATTTCCGTGACCTGGCCGCGAATGTTCGGCTCCATGTCGCGCGCGGGAAAGTAGGCATCGAACTCACGCGCCCGGAACAACGCGAGTGCATCCGCGCGAGTTGTTTCGCGAAGCTCCATGCCGAGGATGCGCTTCACCGTCCGCGGCGCGAGGTCGTCCCACATGGCCTGCGTGTCCTTGAGGAATGCGGCACACTCGTCTCGCAGGCCGTCGAGCGAAATACCGCTCAACAGCTCCCAGGTGGCGTTGTATCCCGGGGCGAGGCCGATCGATTCCGTGATGTCGCGCTCGCGTTGGAAGCGCTCTTTTTTCAGGGGGGCCAGTTCCTTTTCCACGAGCGCGGCGCGCGACTTCTCGATGCGCGCGCGCTCGTGCTTGTCCGTGCTGTTGCCCAATTCGATGGACGTTCGCTGAAAGGGGATCTCCTGCCCCTCCGGCGTGCGCACCACGGCATCGCCCTCCCAGGCGATCTCGCGCTCATCCAGCGGCGCGAGTTGGCGACTGCTCTGCGATTCCGTCTGCCAATCCAGGAG
>JBDUCM010000122.1:0-15545 GCA_040003455.1 bacterium | reverse complement strand
CCGAGTGTGCAATTCTCCCCGGTGAAAGTGCGCAATTCTATTCCGGTGTTGACAATGAGATGCGACGGCCGGCCAGGACGTCTCTCCACATTGTGGCAAACGTTACATGCCTAGGACGACGCGATACTCACGGTAACGCGCTCATACGCATGTGGTGTGTGCCGAGTCACCCGTCATGTCGGCGACCCGAGCGGTTGTTCTCCAACGCGATTCTCGCCTTCTCCGGCTCCTGCAGCGTCAATCGGTGCAGTAGCAATGACCATCCACGACTCCGCACCAAGCTCCTTTTACCGTGATCTTCCCTTCGGTGCAGGAAGCCTCGTCCATAGCCTGGGCCTTCGTGGGCGCAAGCGCCGATGCGCCCACAATAGCCAGCGTGGCAAACGCAGTATTCAGGATAATACGCCGCATGGTAACTCCCTATTTCAAGGATGATGATCTGATGCTTGTGCGGCAGGATGCCGCATTCAACGTCCTGGCCGGCCTCACATCACGTTTCGCGCGTCGTTGTGAAGTGTCGCACGTCATTGTGCCGACTACTGAGCATGCTGTCGATAACGGATGTGGGCCGTGTCCATACGCATCTCTGTCAAGGCGACCGATTCGTGACGCTCGCGCCCTTCTTGTGACATCAGTATCGCGTATGGCTAACGCCAGAGGCGCCAAGCGGGTGCATTTCAAGTCTGCCTCGGAGGCGCGCCGAGATGCGTGGCCCAGGCGCGTATCATTGGAAACACGGGGTAAGCGATGCGGTATTACAGAGTTATGCGTTCGCTGTGCAGCAGTGCGTAGAGCGGCGGCATTTGCCGCCTGCTGCGCTGCGCCGCTCCGTTGCACTATGAAGTAACGCATGCACTAGCACGTTCTAAGCGGCCGTTTGTTCCCTTACGGCCACACCCATGGCTCTCGGCGTCGGCGGCGAAGTGTTGGGGCGGTCCCATAGCAGCCCAGGCGCGGAGCCGGGTGTGCTGGCACCGCAGCGTCCAGTATCACGGGGCGTTGGTCCCCTTCGCATCCCGCCTCGGCGCCGTACGCACACCGCCGCGAGCGGATCGAGTGAGCGCATCGCAGCGATGATCTGCGCATCCGTGAGGCGCGGAATGTCGAGCAGACGCGCATGCCCCGTTCGCGCATTCGCCGCACCGTGCACCGCCATCCAATCCAGCAACCGGCGCGCGAGCCGCGCATTCGCCAGGCCGTGCGGCGTGGAATCCCCAGTCGGGGCATCGAGAATTCCGGCCAGCGCCAGCCGCGGATGCGGCGCGAACGCGACCTCCGAGAGCTTGGCGCGATATTCGAGTTCGGCGGCGCCAAGGTTCGCGAGGCCGAGGGTGCGGTCGATCGCGTGTCGTCCCTCGTGCGCAAAGACCGAACTCTCGTCGATGTACACGCCGTAGGCGGTCTCGAACGCGGACTGGGGATCCAGGCCGCGCCGCCCGCGCTGGCGCAACGAGTCAACCAGTCGTTGACGCTCGTCTCCGCGCTCGCGTTCGTCGATGCTCGGGAAGAAGGCGATCGCCGTCGAGGCACGCCTTCGTCGGCGATGCTGTCGAGCGGGATCGTCGCGGCATCGCGCGCGCTCAGGGCGGTGTCGCTCACGGTGAGCCAGGCTAGCAACGACCCCTCCGCATACACGGGCCTTATCTGATGATCTCCGACTCCGTGGCCCACCCACCATGTGCCGGATGCCCGCCCCATGCCCACGACTGGTATCCATCGCTGACCATCCCGTCCAGGACGGTGAACCGCACCGCGGCGGAGTGCCCGTACTGCCGGACCGTGCGGCGCTCGTTCGAGATCGCGTGCCCGGCATGCAGGTCGAGCGTACCGGCAGTCGTTCCCACGTTGGTCGAGAGGCCGAAGCGCCGGTCGAGGACCGCGAGCAGTGAGTCGAGTGTGAACGGCGACGGGCGCCGTGGATCGACGAGGTGCGGCCAGAGTAGTTGGCCAGCCGAGTCGAGACGCGCCTTCCACCTGACCGTGTCTCCCCGCGCATTCGCGACGTCACCGTAGTACTCCATGGCCACCCCGCGCACGGCCGCCTTGCCGGTCCTGGCGCACCGCAACCTCCCATACGTGTAGCGAGTCACCAAGGACTTCGGCGCTCAGGAATCCGATCGGGGAATCGGGGTGGTCCACCACCACCCAGTTGGTACCCAGCGCAATCAGCTCGAGGTGCCGCTCCACGGACTGATCGTCCCCGTCAGCGATCCACGATAGGTCGGGAATCTGACGGTATGACTGTCCGGCGGACCGTTCGATGGCGGGCAGGCGCGTTGCGTCTCGGCGCTCGGCAAGGCGAATGTGTGTCATGGCGCAGGCGGTCGTTTCGTGGAGGCGGTTCGCGGTCTGGTACGGCTTGTCAACAAAACTGCCGCCGGAGGGTATTCGTTCCGCGGCCGGCCGCTCGCTAGACTTCGGTTACGCACCCATTCGGTGCACGGCTCTTGAAACGCGCGACGCTCGAGGAGGCGCCCTGACATGCCGAACTACCTGTCTCGATTCTGCGCGGCACTCGGAACGGTTGCACTGGCATCGTGCGGCGGAAGCTCCCCGACGGCTCCGTCGGCGTCGGTGAACTTTGTGCTCGTCGCGCCCCTGTGCAGCTCGATCCTTCAAGTACCGTTCTCGATCGATAGCCAGCTAGTGGCCACGGATACGTTCAGGGTGGCCATCAGTCCAGTGCATACCACGTCCCGCGACTTCCCCGTCTCACCAGGCCAGCACATTCTCAGTGCGCGGATCACGGGCGCGTTCGGAAATGGGTACGTGTGGCCGGATAGGGCGGTAAACGCCATGGCGGGGGCGGTCGTTGCAGACTCACTGCCCATGTACTGCTCCTAGCCACGCGGGATGTTGCAATGTCTCCAATGCACCGGCTATTGCGAATACCTTCACACTTGCAACAAGAACGAGCATGAGCAAACGCACGAGGAGTTCCGGCGCCTCTCCGACGCCGGTCAAGGTTGGCCTTCTCGAACTCGGCTGGAAGCATGGGCGGGCGCTGGTAGCCAGTCTTCTGCCCGTCATTGCCATCGTCACGATCACACGCGTCGCGTTCGCGGAGGCGTATCGCATTCCGAGCGGCAGCATGGAGCCCACGTTGCTTGTGGGCGACTGGCTCTTCGTGAACAAGTTGCGGTTCGGACCACACATTCCGTTCACCCACTCACGGCTGCCGAGCTACGCGGATCCGCGACGCGGCGATGTGGTTGTGTTCGAGTCGCCCCCGCAGGATCCGTCCATCCGCATCACCCCTGATGACATCACCCCGATCCTGGTAAAGCGCCTGGTCGGCATGAGTGGTGACACGCTGGCCATGCGGGGCGGACAACTCTTCGTCAACGGTGTCGCCGATCCGACAACGCGCGCGGCGGCGGCATACACGGATCCATTCGCGCTGCAACCGCAACCAATTTTTCAATGGCAGCATGGCATCGAGACGGCGACCTCCCGGTTCGGTGCCGCGACGCGCGAACCGTCGCTGCATGAATGGGGGCCGCTCGTGATTCCCGCCGGCATGTATTTCATGATGGGCGACAATCGCGACAACTCGGTAGACAGCCGCTTCTACGGACCAGTGCCGCGCGAAAACGTGCGAGGCAACCCGATGTTCGTGTACTACTCGTACGATACGGAAAGCGGCATTGACTACGTGCGAGCCGTTACGGCCATTCGATGGCGGCGGCTGGGAACGTGGATTCACTAACTGACTGCTTCTTCATGAAGCGTGAGCACGAGAGAGAGCCACCAGCGGGAGCACGAGCGTGAGCGTGGAGCTGCCAGCATTGAGCCGTTCAGGGCTCGAGCTCGAGCTCGGAGCTAGAGCTCGAGCTCTGACATGCTCAGTGCTGGAGGCTCACGCTCACGCTCATGCTCACGTTGTTGCCTCACACGCGGTCGTGCTCAAGTCAGCCCGCCGCCGGGGTGAACGACAACGGAATCTCCTCCACCAGCACCGGCGGCGAGAAGTAGTATCCCTGGACGATGTCGATGGCCGTGTGATTCATGAGATACGCCAATTCCTCCGCCGTCTCCACGCCTTCCGCCACCATGCTGATGTCCAGCGCGAGGCAGAGCGATTCGATGGCCTTGAGGATGCCCTGACTGCGCGGGCGCTCATGGATGGCGGTGATGAACGCGCGATCAACCTTGATCTCGTCCGCCGTGATGTCGGTGAGCGTTGACAGCGACGAGTAGCCGGTGCCGAAGTCGTCGATGGACACCCGCACACCATGTGCGCGCAAGCGCGGCAGCACGTCCCGCTGGAAGTGATCCGTCGTGCCGAGCGTCTCCTCCGTCAGTTCGAGCACACAGCGCCGCGCCAATCCGCTTTCCGAGAGCTGGTCGAGCAGGGATTGCATGAACACCACGTCTGCCGCCTGACGCGGCGACAGGTTGATGCTCACCGAACACTGCGGGCCGTAGCGCGCGTCGAGTTCGGGCATCATGCGCTCCACGTCCCACAGCACGAACCGGGTGATGTCATCGAGCAACCCGAGTTCGCCCGCCAGCTCGATGAAGCTTCCCGGCAGGTACGTGGTGCCATCTTCGTCCACCCACCGCACGAGCGCCTCGAAACCCGTCACTTCGCCCGTGGAGATGCGCACCTTGGGCTGATACGCGGCGCGAAAGCGTCGTTCGCGAATGGCCACACGCAACCGCTGCTCCAGTGCCATACGCGCGGTCATGGCCGTGTCCATCGCGAGATCGAAATACGTGGCGCTGCCCTTCCGGTCGCGTTTGGCGCGATACATCGCGCTGTCCGCGCAGCGACGGAGCGTTTCGTAATTGTCGCCGTGCAGCGGAAAGATGCTCGCACCCACCGATGCGGACGTCAGCAGGCGATGCCCTTCGATGGTGAACGGCTGCTTCAACGCATCTACCACGCGATTGATCACGGGTGGCAGGTCGGTGCGTTCGTCCAGTGGGCTGATCAGCAACAGGAATTCATCCCCACTAATACGGGCCAGCCGGTCGCCGGGACGGAGGTGTTCGCAGATGCGCCGCGACACCTCGATGAGCAGGCGATCGCCAATGGCGTGGCTGTAGTAGTCGTTCACCTGTTTGAAATTGTCCAGGTCGATGAACGCCAACGCGAACATGCCGCCACGTGCGTTGGCGCGCAGCGCCTGATCCACCAACTCGTGCATCAACTCACGATTGGGAAGGTCGGTCAGCTGGTCATGGAAGGCGCGCCGTGACAGCTCATCCTCGAAGCGCTTGCGGTCCGAGATGTCGAGCGACGTAGACAACAGTAGCCGCTCGTCAAAGATGCGGACTGCGGTGCAGGTGGTGAGCAGGGTCACCGGCTTGTCGCGGACGGTGAGCGTGCGCTCCTCGGTGCGCTGCCCGAGACTCTCCATCCGCTCGCGATGACTCCACTGCTCCAGCTCGACGAGTTCCGGGGTGCCCTGCAGGTCGTGCGGCGCCGTACCGCGAAGCGCCGCGGCCGGCCGGCCCAATAGCGCGGCGGCCGCGTCGTTGATCACCAGCAACCGCCCGTCGGCATCCTGCACCGTGAGTCCGACTGGCAGCACATTCACCACTTCGTTCAACAGGTCGGCGTTACGCTTGGCCACCTGCTCGCTCAGTTGCAGTTGCGTGGTGAGCTCGCGCAGGCTCCGGCTTTCCGCCTCGGTCTGACTGGCAACACGAGTGGCGAGCGCGTGCGACGCCAACAGCGAGCACTTGCGCGCGAGCGCGACGTGATTGCGATCGAAGCCCTCCAGCCCGGGCGCACGCAACAGCACGAGGATGCCGCGCCGCTCGCGTACGCGGACGGGCAGGTAGAGCGCGGACTGCTGGCTGTTCAGTCCTGGCGCTGCCGGGCCAGGCGTCCCGTCGGATATCGTGGAGGCGATCGTCGCCACCACGCGCCCGCCCAGCACCTTGCGGAATTGGGAATCAATGGGCCACCGCGTGTGCACCAGCGACGCTGGCTCGGCCACGATGCACTCGAGATCGTCCCCGGCGGTCTCGGCGAGCATCAACGCCTGCGAGAACGTGAACGCCTTGCGCAGCGCGTCGAACACCTGGGCAAAGGGGTCGTCCGACGGGTCGATGGTCAGCAGTGACTCGAGTGCGTCGAGCAGCGTCTGTGACTGCGCCGCACCAATGGACACCGCTTCGTGCTCACGGTGCAGCACGAGCAGCGCTTCGCGCAGCTCCTCCGGGCTTTCGATCGGCTTGTCCACGCGCGCGCTTGGCATCACGAACGATCAGCAGCCGAACGCGACGGCGGAGATCATCAGGTTGCCATGCACGTTGCGATCGAGCAGGCGACCCTGTTCGCCGAACGTAAAGCAGCCGATGAAGGGCGCATCGCCCAGTCCGTTCGCAATCGCGGTAGCCACTTTGCCGATGTCATCGCCAACCGCGAGCTTGCAGCCGCCGCAGTACACCACCAGTGCGCCTGCGATCCCCGACCGCGGTGCTGAAAGGCCGCGACGTGCCTGCTCAACAACGCGCTCCGCACGATCGATGAGACGCAGCCGATCGCCCTTCATGGCATAAATCCGGTCGCCCACCTGCAACTCACGGAAGGTCGTGAGTGCGCCGCCGGCGCGCACCGATTCCGGATGGACGAGCAAAAAACAGGTAACGCCATCCACACTTCCGGCATCCACGGCGAGCGGGCACATCGTCGTCTCCGCGAGGATCGTTCCGCCCTCTTCCAGCTTGCCTGACACACGACCGCCAATCCAGCGGTTGTACACACTCGACGCTGGTGCATCGTCGATGCTCAGGATTTCGCGGCCCGATGCCGCGGTGACCACACCACTTTCGCCGTGCACCTCATAGCCAATCCCGGTCACGATGCCACTGGGACCGGAAGGCTCATAGCCACCCTGAAAGGCGCAGTCGATGGCGCGCGACGGGAACAGGACGGCGATGGACAAGCCATCACGGAGGGGGCCGTCCGGACCGAGCTGGCGCCATTTCCCCGTCACGTCGTTGTCTGCCGACGAACCGCCCACGATGGGGCACCGATCCCCGACCACGCGTCGCAGCCCCTCAATCACCGCCTCCTCGTGTCCCGGAGCCTGATACACCCAGATGAGCTCCGGCAACTCTCCCCCGCAACCACAACTGGCCAGGGCCCGTTGCAACAAGTCCTCCGCCGATTGCGCCGGGTCGGCGCCAAGGCCGCCGGCCGCAACGCCATAGTCACCGTCGGCGTCGTCGATGACGAGGACGCCGATTGACGTTTCGTCGAAGACACCTTGGTGGGTAATCAACCCGCCCGATGATGTTCCGCCGATGACGGGCGTGCCCGGAAAGCGGCGACTCAGGTATTCGTGCAGCGCCGCGTCGTCGTGGTCGCAGCCATAAAAGGCGAAGACGAGGTGCGCGGAACCGCGCGCCCCGCTCAGTTCGTGATCGAGGAGCGTGAGAACGTCGCGAGTGTCCACTCCACTCGCAGCGTGTACGTGCAGTTGCGTCATGGGGCATTCCGGTGGGCGGCGCACGGGCGTGGGTGATCCGCGCCGAGCGTCGTCGTACACTGGGAGTGTCGGCTGGCGGTCGGAGACTCTTCAGTGAGCGTCCAATGTTGGCCCCGTAAGACGGCCTCGGGAGACGCTCGGCGTCGCCACCAGCGCGTATCTTTACCCGGATGGGGACATCTGTGGTCATTCAACCGGTGCCGTATTACACGGAACGCGCGGCCTTTGCCGACGCGAGCGCGGTGACGTTGGAGCTACTGGCACGGCGTCTCTCCTGGGCACGGCTCACGGCGGCGTTGGCCGCAGTGGCGTGCGTGTATTACAACTACCACGGCCTGCCGACCTACCTTGCGTGGCCAGTCGGACTCGTGGCAGTTGTGGCATTCCTCATTCTGGTCGCGGCGCACCGCCGAACTGCTGCCCGGGCCGCGTACGCACGCAATACCGCGACAGCCTGCCGCGCGGGGCTCGCCAGGTGCGCGCGAGATTGGGCGAATATCCCACCGGCACGCCTTGCACGATCCGTCGCCGGTCGGGCCGCGACGGCAAGCGATCTCGGAATCCTCGGGGAGATCTCGCTCTTTCGTCTGCTGGACGTCACGTCACCGGCGCTGGGAGGCACGCTGGTACTCGAGTGGCTGCTCTCCGATGCCGCCGCGCTGGCGACAATCGTCCAGCGACAAGAGAGCGTTGCCGAGCTCCGCTCGCGGCCCGACTACCTCGTGGAGTCGGCACTCGTGGGGCGTCACGGTTCCTACGCGCGCAGTGCGGCGACGTCGTCCGCGTTGCACTCATTCGTAGACTGGTGCGCCAACGACCGCACAGTCGATGGCGCATGGCAACCGCGGAGCGGCATTTCCATTGCCTGCGCAGCGCTGATCATCGGGCTTGGCATCTGGCACCCGCCCGGGGTCGCGAAGTTCATCATCGGGCTGGTGCTGCTGCAACTGTTCGTTGCGTCGCGCGCTCGCAAGACGCTGACGACAGATCTGGCCGGGCTTGGGTCACTGCTGCCCCAGCTTCGCGGACTCGACGCCTCCATGCGTCTGATCGCGGAGGAAGCGAACGTCGCGGGTGCGTTCGGCACCGTGCAGGAATCTCTGCGGCGAGAGGGCGCCGCGTCCTCCTTGGGCAAGCTCGATACGATCCTGGTGTGGAACGACATGCACCTCACGCCGATGGCGCACTTTCCACTCAATGCGATCTTCGCTGTTGACGTGCACATCGCGGCGGCGCTCCAACGCTGGCGCGCGCGTTCAGGCATTCACGTGGCCAGTTGGGTGGACCTCACGCGCACGGCCCAGGCACTCACCGCCCTCGCGACAGTGGCCTACGAGAACCCGGAGTGGACCATTCCATCCGTGAGCGACGACGTGTCGGATCCCGCCTTCCACGCCGCCGCCGCGACACATCCCGTTCTGGCTCCCTCCACCGCGGTGGCCAATCCGGTTCGCATTGCCACGTCGGGCTCACTGCTGTCGTTGAGCGGCTCGAACATGTCAGGCAAGACGACGTATCTTCGTGCGATCGGACTGAACGCAGCGCTGGCGTTTGCCGGCGGCGCCGTGAGCGCGACGAACGTGATCCTGCGCCGCGCACGCCTGCGCACCAGCGTCCGCATCGAGGACGACCTCGGTGCCGGAGTCTCGTTGTTTCTGGCCGAGGTGTCGCGATTGCGAGACATCGTGCGCGATGGCGAGGAGGGCAACGCCCCGCCCGTATTGTTCCTGTTCGACGAAATCCTTCACGGCACCAATGCCGCGGACCGGCACTACGCATCGCAGGTTGTCCTGCGACGATTGCTCCTGGGAGGAAACTGGGGGGTGCTCACGACACACGACGCGGATCTCGTCGTCGGCCTGTTCGGTGCACCGGATCCGGAGCACGCGTCCCGAGTGGAGCAGGGTCACTTTCGCGAGACAGTCCAACGCGATGGCGCAGGCGTGCGAATGTCGTTCGACTACCTGCTGCGTCCAGGGGCGACCACAAGCGCGAATGCGCGGGTCATCCTGGAGATGATGGGACTGGACGCCTGGTCGTCGTCTGAGAAGAAGCCGGATTGAACGGAAACGGCCGAATATCCTTGGGGGCAGCGCCGTTTTTTTTCTTGAAGCTGTTGCCGTATCCGGCTGTTTCCGTTCACATCCGGCTTCTTCTAGAAATCACCGGCTGTTGGCCGTATCCGGCTGTTTCCGTTCTTCTAGAAATCACTTGGTCCAGATCACAATCGTCCCGCACGTGGTGAGGTTGAGCGGATCGCTCTTTCCGATGTGAAACTGCACCGGCACCGTCGCTTCCGAGTAGACCTCGATCCCCTTGATGTCCGCCGGCCGGGCCCATGTATCGAGCTCATCGGCGGTAAGGTGGTCACCCAGCGGAAGACCATCGAGGTGGATATTGGGCATGCATTCACCGAACGGACCGCGCATGCGGAAGCGCCTGTCCAGCACCGAGGCATCGTCCAGTCGCACACCCGGCACCATCCGGAATACTTCCGAGAGCACCACGGGTTGGCGCTGCGTAATGTCCTTGTCGGTGATGAAATAGCCGGCGCCCTTGCGGCGCCGCTCCTCAAAGCCGCTATCGTTACGATTCTTGAGGCGTTCGGCCGTGATCCGGACGGTGTCCAGCACAGCCTTCACCGTGGACAGCGTGAGAAAGACGGGCTGGGCGTCGACCACGACATCAACTCGGCGATGCTCCGGATAGTAGCCCACAGCCCGCACGTCGAGCATGCGCGTTCCCGTGGGCGCGTCGGTGAGTGCCCACTCCCCGCGCTCGTTGGCGCGCGTCTGCGGGCCGCCGGCGATGCTGACCTGTGCTCCCGGGAGCGGACGACCGTCCGCCGCCGTGATCACCGTGCCCGTGAGGCGCCCGTCGCCCACACGAAGTCGCGGGGGGAGCAGGCTGGCCCAACCGGGCGGCGCGCTATCGTGACTGGCGATCACACGCGACGACCCGAGATACAGGTCGCGACGCAGAAAGCCGTCCGGTGGAACCAGCACCTCAATGACGTCGGTGCTGTCGGCGCCGCGGCTTGCGGTGAGGTGCATGGTACCGGGCTTGGGCACGCGGCACATGGCGAACCAGCCGTTGTCGGCCGTGGTCGTGGTGAGCCGCGGAACGTGGCGTTCGAGTCCGCTCCTGCGAAAGGAGAGCTCCAGCCACTCGCCCGTCACCATCACGCCCGACACCGGAGCGCCGGTGCGCGCGTCGCGAACCACACCCACCAGCACAGCGCTCGAGTCCGCGACGGAGCTCATGCCACAGATGGCGGCACGAAGCTGCACCGGCGACGGAATCGCGAGGTTGGTATTCACCGGGCCCAGGCTGTCCACACGCACCTCACGGAGCGGCGGCTCAACGCCGAGGGAATCGAGGAGCGGATGGAAGAACCCCACCGTGTATCGACCGCTGGGGACATGTCCGAGCGTGAAACGCCCCAGCGAATCCGATACGGCGGTTCGCCCGAAACGGGCCACATCGTCCGTTGCGACGATCTGCACGATGGCCCCGGCCAGCGGAGCGCGAGCGATGCTGTCGTGAACCACGCCGCTGACAGTGGCGCCCGTAGGGCGACGTGCCGTGTCGGACGTCTGTGCCGCTACAAATCGCGGCGCTGGCACGAACAGCGCCAGCAGTACGAAGAGTCTGAGCCGCATGCGAATGTCGCCTGACGGTGGGTAGAGGGAAGTCTACACCCGAACTCCCATACCGGGAGGTCTCCGCTTCCCCTCACACGCTGGTTCAAGGGTGATGGAGCGACTAGTTTCACCCACCTATGACCATGAGAGACAAGCTCGTCCTGCTCGAGCGCCGCGCAGCGGAAGCCGAGCTGGGTGGAGGCGCCGCGCGCCTCAAGGCACAGCATGACAAGGGGAAGCTGTCGGCGCGCGAGCGCCTCGACATCCTGCTCGACGAGGGAAGCTTCGTGGAGCTCGATCGCTTTGTGGTGCACCGTTCACATGACTTCGGTCTCGAAGACCAGCTGTATTACGGCGACGGTGTGGTCACCGGCTACGGCCGGATCAACGGCCGCCTGGTCTACGTCTTCTCCCAGGACTTCACGGTATTCGGCGGCTCGCTCAGCGAATCCTTCGCTGAAAAGATCTGCAAGGTGATGGACCTGGCCGTGCGGAATGGCGCCCCCGTCATCGGTCTCAACGACTCCGGCGGCGCGCGTATCCAGGAAGGCGTGGTCTCGTTGGGCGGTTACGCCGAGATCTTCCTCCGTAACACCATGGCGTCGGGCGTGGTGCCGCAGATCAGCGCCATCCTGGGACCCTGTGCGGGCGGCGCCGTCTATTCGCCTGCCATTACGGACTTCACGTACATGGTCCGCAAGACGAGCTACATGTTCGTCACCGGACCAAACGTGGTGAAGACGGTCACGCACGAAGATGTGACCATGGAAGAACTCGGCGGCGCGGACACACACACGGCAACAAGCGGTGTCGCGCATTTCGCGCACGATTCCGAGGCTGCGTGCCTCCAGGCCATTCGGGACCTGTTTCAGTACATCCCCTCCAACAATGTCGACGAACCGCCACGCGGCCGCGGCACCGATCCGCGCGACCGGCGCGACGAAGCGTTGCTCGACATCGTTCCCGACAATCCGAACAAGCCGTACGACATGCACGAAGTCATTCGTCGCATCGTGGACGACGGCACCTTCTATGAAGTCCAGAAGGAGTTCGCGGCCAACATCCTGTGCGGCTATGCGCATCTCGGCGGCTATAGCGTGGGCATCGTCGCGAACCAGCCCGCAATGCTCGCTGGCGTGCTGGACATCAACGCATCCATCAAGGCGGCACGTTTCATCCGCTTCTGCGATGCGTTCAATATTCCCATCGTCACGCTCGAAGACGTGCCGGGCTTCCTGCCTGGCGTCGCGCAGGAACACAACGGCATCATCCGGCACGGCGCGAAGTTGCTCTACGCCTACTGCGAAGCCACGGTGCCCAAGTTGACCGTCATCACGCGGAAGGCGTACGGTGGCGCGTACGACGTCATGAGCTCCAAGCACATCCGCGGCGACTTGAACCTGGCGTGGCCAACCGCTGAAATCGCGGTGATGGGTCCCAAGGGCGCGGTGGAGATCCTGTTTCGCAAGGACATCAGCGAGAGTGACGATCCCGCGGCAGCTACGGACGCCAAGATCAATGAATACCGCGAGAAGTTCGCGCACCCCTATGTGGCGGCAGGCCGCGGCTATCTCGACGACATCATCGATCCGCGCGACACGCGCCCGCGCCTGATCGACGCACTCGACACGCTGCGAACCAAGCGTGACCGCAATCCGCCCAAGAAGCACGGGAACATTCCACTGTGATGTTCACGAAAGTACTGGTCGCCAACCGCGGCGAGATCGCGTTGCGCATCATCCGCGCATGCCGCGAACTGGGTGTACAGACAGTCGCCGTGTATTCAGAGGCAGACGCGCGGGCACCGCACGTTCGCGAAGCCGACGAGGCCGTGTTGCTCGGGCCGGCGCCGTCGAGCGAATCATACCTCAAGGGCGACGTCATCATCGCCGCGGCCCTGCGCACAGGGGCGCAGGCCATTCATCCCGGCTATGGCTTCCTGTCGGAACGCGAATGGTTTGCGCGTGCCGTGCGCGACGCGGGCCTCGTCTGGATCGGCCCGCCTGCCGAAGCCATCGCCGCGATGGGCAGCAAGACGGCGGCGCGCGAGTTGGCCATCGCCGCCGGAACGCCGGTGGTGCCCGGAACCACCACCGCCCTGCGCGACGCAGACGAGGCGGCAGAGGTGGCTGACCGGTTTGGGTATCCCGTGTTGTTGAAGGCCGCCGCCGGCGGCGGCGGCAAGGGTATGCGCGTTGTCCACAAGCGCGACGAACTGGCCGGCGCCCTCGCCTCGGCGCAGCGGGAAGCGAAAAATGCGTTCGGCGACGACGCAGTCTATGTCGAGAAGTACATCGTCGGCCCGCGCCATGTGGAAATTCAGGTGCTCGGCGACCAGCACGGCACCATGTTGCACCTCGGTGAGCGTGAATGCTCGGTGCAGCGACGCCATCAGAAGATGATCGAGGAAGCACCGAGCGTTGCGGTGTCGCCTGAACTGCGCGCGCGCATGGGCGCGGCCGCCGTCGCGGCGGCAAAGGCCGCGGGGTATGTGAACGCAGGCACCTGTGAGTTCCTCCTCGCGGCGAATGAGGAGTTCTACTTCCTCGAGATGAACACCCGCATTCAGGTGGAGCATCCCGTGACGGAACTGGTCACCGGTATCGACCTGGTGCAGTGGCAGATCCGCATCGCGGCGGGAGAGAAGCTTCCCTTCGCGCAGGAAGAGATCACGCCGCGTGGATGGGCCATCGAATGCCGCATCACCAGTGAGGATCCGGCCAACAGCTTCCTTCCCTCAACCGGCCGCGTGCAATACCTGCACCTGCCGAGCGGGCCGGGTGTGCGATGGGATGGCGGCGTGGAGACAGGCAGCGAGATCTCGCTGTACTACGACCCGATGCTCGCGAAGCTCATTGTGTGGGCGGCCACGCGCGAGGCAGCGATCGCACGAATGCATCGCGCGTTGCTCGAACTGACCATTGAGGGTGTGGATACATCGCGCGACTTCCACCTGCGCGTGATGGAAGATGATGATTTCCAGAAGGGCAACATCGAGATTCAGTGGCTCGAACGCCGCCTTGCCGACCTGACCAGCAGCACGCCGCCCTCCGAAACGGTAGTGCGCGCGGCCATCGCCGCGGTGCTCCTGGCGGAGCGCGAACGGTCAGCACCACATCGCATGGGGACTGCGGGCGCCACACCGGCGAGTGTCGCCGAAAGCACGGTGTCGTCCAATTCGTGGCTGCGTGTCGCGCGGCTCGAGAGTCTCAGGTGAGCGACTCCATCGCTCGCCTCGAAATCACCGGCGTAGCTGCCGGCGGAGATGGTGTTGGCCGTACGGAAGGGATGGTGGTGTTCGTCCCGCGCACGGTTCCTGGCGACGTGGCGTTGGTGGGCCTGACGAAGTCAAAGCGCTTTGCACGGGGCACCCTGGAGAGCATCGAGGTTCCGTCACCTGATCGCGTGGAGGCCATCTGCCGCCACTATACGGTGGACAACTGTGGCGGATGCCAGCTCCAGCACGTGGCATACCCGGCGCAGCTCAGCGCCAAGGGCGTGATCATCGGCGATGCGCTGCGACGCATCGGTCGCCGTGATGTTGGTGCGGTTGTCGTGGAGCCCAGCGACGCGCAGTGGCGGTATCGGCGCAAGCTCACGCTGCACGTGCGTCGCGACGGTTCGCGCTGGATTGCGGGACTGCATCCGTACAACGACCCCGTGGCGGTGTTCGATCTTGATGATTGCCCGATCACGGACCAGCGCGTTCTCGAGATCTGGGGCGACTTGCGCGGTGCGTTCCAGTACTTGCCGCTCGAGACCAAGTTACGGATCGCCGTGCGACTGCTGGACACGGGTGCCGCGGTGGTCGTCGAAGGCGGCGCGGCATGGCCGGGCGCGGATCGGTTCTTTGCTGCCGTGTCGTCCATCATCGAGTTGTGGTGGAAGCCCGATCACGGCCGCATGCGCCGGCTTGCCGCGCGCACCGACCAATCGCGTGGCGGCGCGTCGTTCGTGCAAGTCAACGCGCGCGTGGCGGCGCAGCTCCAGGCGCACGTCATCGATCGCGCGCGGTCGTATTCGCCGCGAACGTTGATTGATGCATACGCTGGCGCTGGCTCTACCGCCGTCCCGTTGGCTCGCGCCGGCATCAGCGTGATTGCCATTGAACTTGATGCGGAAGCGGTGGACCGCTTCAGCGACCAGCTTGCTCCGCCATCACGCGCAATGATCGGCCGTGTCGAGGACCACATCGTGGACTCGCTGCCCGCCGATGTCGTCCTGCTGAATCCGCCGCGCGGCGGTATCGACGCGCGCGTGGCCGAGGCGCTTCAGAAGGTTCGCGTGGCTCCCAAGGCGCTCATCTATGTGAGCTGTGATCCGGCCACATTGGCCCGCGATCTCTCGCGCATGCCGCGCTACAAGCTGCTGTCCGTTCGCGCATACGACATGTTTCCACAGACCGCGCACGTCGAGACGGTGTGCGAGCTCGTTCCCGAGGCGGCATGAAATA
>JBDUCM010000286.1:0-4584 GCA_040003455.1 bacterium | reverse complement strand
CATCGGGACGGTCTACGAGCAGCTCAACGAGCTCGTCGTCCTCGAGGATGGCGACCCGCGTTTCGCGCGCGGTCGCGTTGATCAGGATCTCTCGTTTCATTAGTGACCACACACGTTGAAGCCACCGGCGACTCGGCAGCTACGGTGCGGCAAGGCAGAGGATGGGCGGTCCGGATGCGCATGAGACTGCGCCCGACGACCGAAACACGGTTCAACGCCGTGGTCTGCTGCGTGATCGGACATGCTCCATTCGGGCGTGCCACAGGCCGGACTCCTACGAGCACACGATGGATGCGCGCAAGAAGGAGTGCGAAAGTGGACGCCAGTAGCCGAAGGGGCGTGCGATCTCCCGACAAAAGCCGGGACTGCGCAACAGCTGCGACGAGCGCGCTGACCCGACCGACGACTGCCTCGGCCGAGCTCGCGCGCAATTCGATCCGGCCGAGGCGCGAGTCGCCGCACATCGCCGGATTCGGAAAGACAAGGGAATAGGTCACTGTTGAATAGCTAACCCGAACTGAGCCGAAGCGCAACTTTCGCCCGGTCGCAAGCTCCCATCAATGAAGAGCTTACGACGATCATCCGCCAATTGGCGTCAGGCGTCCATTGGCGTCAGGCGCTCAGCTCTTTCAGGATGTGCCGCGCAATGACGATCCGCTGGATTTCCGAGGTACCCTCGCCAATCTCGCAGATCTTCGCGTCGCGCATCATCCGCTCCACGGGATAGTCCTTGGTGTAGCCGTAACCGCCAAACACCTGCACGGCCTTGGTGGTCGCACGCATGGCAAGTTCGGAACAGAACAGCTTGGCGATGGCGGCTTCCTTGCCGAACGGCTTGCCGTTCTGCGCGAGCCACGCCGCATGAAACATGAGATGCTTGCCGGCCTCGATCTCCGTGGCCATGTCGGCCAGTTGAAACGAGATGCCCTGGAACTCGGCAATGGCCTTGCCGAACTGCTTGCGTACGCTGGCGTATTTCACCGCCTCTTCGTACGCGCCCTCGGCAATGCCCAACGACAGCGCCGCGATGCCGATGCGGCCGGAATCGAGGGTGCGCATGAAGTTCACGAACCCCTGCCCTTCCTGACCCAGCAGGTTCTCCTTCGGCACGTGGACGTCCTCGAAAATCAGCTCCGCGGTGTCCGACGCGCGCCATCCGAGCTTGTCCTCCTTCTTGCCCGAGCGGAAACCCGGCATGGCCGTGAGCGACGCGTCGTGCCCGATGCCCAGATCACGCACCTTGTCGAGGTCGGCCGTTTCCTTGGTAAGAATGAAGGAGCTGATCCCCTTCGTGCCCATGGTGGGGTCGGTCACTGCGGTGACGATGAAGATCTCACCAACGCTGCCGTGGGTGATGAACCGCTTGGAACCGTTGATGACGTACGAGTCGCCCTTCCTCACCGCCGTAGTGCGCGTGCCGCCCGCGTCAGAGCCGGCGTCGGGCTCAGTGAGGCCGAAGCCGCCCAGCACCTTGCCGCTGGCGAGCAGCGGTACGTAGCGCTTCTTCTGCTCGATATTGCCGAAGTGCACGATGGGCGACGTGCCGAGCGTGGTGTGGGCGGAGATGGTGAGGCCGGTGGACGCGTCGATCTTGGCCAGCTCCTCGATGGCGATCATGAAGCTGATCAGGTCCAGCCCCGCGCCGCCGAGTTCTTCCGTCCAGGGCACGCCCATCAGCCCCAGCTCTCCCATCTTCTTCACGTTCTCCCATGGGAACGTGGCGTCGGCGTCGAACTTCGCCGCAACGGGTGCTACCTCGTCGCGGGCGAACTGGCGAACCATCTCGCGAACGGCCAGGTGCTGCTCTGAGAAATACAGCGAGTCGTCCATTTCTATTGGTACGGTTAGGCGGCTTCGGTTTCGTCGGCGGCGCGCAGGAGCGCGAGGAATCGCTCGCCGTACTTCTCGATCTTCATGGGACCAACGCCCTTCACTTCTCCAAGCGCATAGTCCGTCCTGGGACGGCGCACCGCCATTTCCAGCAGAGTCTTGTCGGAGAACACGATGTACGGCGGCACCTTCTCCTCTCGCGCAATGCTTGTTCGCAGTGCACGCAAGCGTTCGAGCAACGCGGCATCATCCGTACTTGGCGCAAACTCCGAAGGTTCCGCAGCGATGCCCACTGGGGCACCGCGTCGCGCACCGCGCTTGTCGCCCGGCTTCGGGACGGCAGCCACCTTCTCGCGGCGAGTGGCGTCATGCGTGCCGAGACAGTTGTCGCAGCCACCGCAATCCTTCTTCGCCGCAGGATCACCGAAATATCGAAGGACGTACGCGCGCCGACAACTCTTGCTGTACGCGTACTGCTGCATCGAGTCGAGCTTGGACAACTCATTCGCCCGCCGGCGGTCCAGCGCGGACCAATCGAGGGGAAACCCGGAGAGCGGCCGACGCGGATTGGTCACGCGATCGCCGCTGCCCAGCCGGTGCCACTCCAGGAATTGCGCCTGCTGCAACTGCTCGAGGATGGGCATGACCCCCATCGCGCCCCGGTAGTTCGCAGGAAGCGCATCAAGGTCAACTATCACGCCGTCATACATCGCGTCGTTGAACATCCGCCAAAGCCCGCGCAGCAGGCCGAGCTTGAGCGGCTGGTCGTCGCCAATCTCGCGCTTGATGCGATCGGCGGTAGCCAGCAGGCGCACGCGCACCCTGGACCCGTTGTCCGGCTCGCTCGCAATGGCGCCGGCCTTCGCGAGCAGCCGCAGCCCTGACTCCACTTCGCGATCGCTCACCTTGCCGGGCAGCGCTCCGGCAATGGCGCCGGCGTCGATGTGCACGCCACCGTCCTTGTCCGCCATGCCGAGCAGCCGGCCATAGATGCGTTCCACCACCTGCCGCTCGGGATACGCGCCCTTGATGAAGAACTCGTGCGTGAAGCGATCGGGAAACGCGTGCAACAGGAACACGTCCGAATGCTTTCCGTCGCGACCCGCCCGGCCCGCCTCCTGATAGTACGCCTCGAGGGTACCGGGCATGGAGTGATGCACCACGAGCCGCACGTTCGATTTGTCGATGCCCATACCGAACGCGTTGGTGGCGACGATCACGCGCACCTTCTCCGTCATGAAGGCTTCCTGCACCTCCTGACGGTGCGAGTCGTCGAGGCCTGCGTGATATGCCAGGGCCTTCACGCGAGCGCTTTCGAGCGTGCCCGTAACCTTCTCCACGTTGCGACGCGTGGCGGCATACACGATCCCCACTCCCTTGTGCTTCTTGAGGAGATCGATGAGCGCATCATCCTTGTCGGCGTCGCTCTTCGTGGGAATCACATGGTAGTGAAGGTTCTGCCGGTCGAAGCCGGTGATGATGGTGTCGGCATTCTCGAGACGAAGTTGCCGAGCAATGTCTTCGCGTACGTGTTGCGTGGCGGTGGCGGTGAGCGCCACGGCCGGTGGCCATCCCAATCGCTCGCGCACCTGAGCCACGCGCAGGTAGCTGGGGCGAAAGTCATGACCCCACTCGCTGATACAGTGCGCCTCATCAATCGCGAGCAGCGACACGCCCACGTTCTTCAAACGCTCGGCCGCACTGCCGAAGTCAAAGCGCTCCGGCGCCACGTACAGCATCTTCACCTCGCCGCGCGACACGCGCGCCATGCGCTCCGCCACCTCGCCCTGCGAGAGGGTGCTGTTGACGAAGGTGGCGGGAATGTTCCGCGCGGTGAGCGCGTCCACCTGATCCTTCATCAGCGAGATGAGGGGACTTACGACGACGGTGATGCCGGGCAGCAGCAGCGCGGGCACTTGATAGCACAGTGACTTGCCGCCACCGGTGGGCAGCACAACCAGGGTGTCGCGTCCGGCGAGCACCGCGCTCACGGCGCGCTCCTGTCCGGGGCGGAACTCCGGAAAGCCAAACCGCGCGCGCAAAACCTCGCGCGCCGCGTCGAGTGTCGGTCGAGTAGTGATCATCTTTCCAGCCTGCGGTACCGTGCGCGGCACAGCCTCATCATCTCGCCGCACCACGTACCACGAAATCGCGCCGGATGGAGTTCAACTGGCCGAACGTTCGTCTGAGAAAAAGCCGGATCTGAACGGAAACAGCCAGATACTTCAGCATGATGTCTCCGGCAGTTTCCGGTTCAATCCGGCTGTTTCTCAGACGTTCAACGGCGACAGTGGAGATGCTGCCACGCTGCATGGGGTTTCAATCCGTCTACTAGACAGCGCGCGCGAAGTGACCGCGCGTGAATGCAGTGCCGAGCGCGGGTCGCACGCGATTTACGCCGCTGGTGGCGCCGCTGGCGTGCTCCTCCAGCATCGCGCGATAGCCCGATACCACCTGCGCAATGGGATCGCCCACCACATTGAACACCAGGTGGTAATTGCGAATGCCGCCGCGCCACAGCCGTGGCAGAAACTCGCCGCCCTCGATGGGCCGCGAATGCAGGAGCCGATTGCGACATGCCGAGTCCGTGGCCACCGCGAAGCTGTATCCTGCGGGGTCGGTGAGCTGCACGTTGGTGTGCTTCTGCACGCAGAGATCGCGACAGGTAGTGGGCTCGCGATTGAAGGCGGCGGACAACACGCAATGCTCGATGGTCATGCCTTCGGGCCGGCCATACAGCATGACGTCGAAGCC
>JBDUCM010000121.1:0-15605 GCA_040003455.1 bacterium | reverse complement strand
ACGGTAACGTGACCGCCCACCACGGTGACATTCGTCAACCGCACCCACGCACCCCAACTGGGCACCGTGTCCGCGGGATTGCGCGGAGTGCTGGGCCAAAGCACCCGATAATTCCACGCGCCGTTGGGAGGACGGGAGACGTGGACGTCCGGGTGGTAGACCACCACGTCGAAGAAATCGAGATGATTGGAAAGGAAGCCACTCAACGCGTAGCGCAGCGTGACGGAGTCCGCCTTGAAGAACGGGTGGCCCGCGCTGTCGGTGATGGATACACCCACGAGAGTGGAGCCATTGAGCAGATCGCCGCTCATGCTGCCCACCTTGAAGATGCCGTGGGTCTGGCCAGCGAGCACCCCGACCACAAAGCGACGTACGCGCTCTCGCCCGACATCGGTGTTGGTGAGCATGAACATCGTGATCACTCCGAGGAGTGCCACTGCGCTCAACACCACCAGCAGCCGAAAGAGGCGACGCCGCATCAGAACGCCTGTCCGATGGACAGGTGGAGCGTGAACCGGTCGAGGGCGCTGCGGAATCCACCGCCGGCGGCGAGCGGCGCGTAGCGTCGTGGAATTTCCAGCGCGATCAGCTCGCGCTTTCCATTGCGCACCAACTCCGTGACCACCGGCAGATCCTCGGCGCGCGCCGGATTGTAGCCAAGGTCAATGCGAATGGGTCCAACCGACGAGAGGTAGCGGACACCGAAGCCTGGAGTGATGGCCCAGGTACCATGCACCAGATCGGCGAGCGTCTGCACGCCCTGTAGCGGATTGAGAATGCGCTCACCCACGGCGGCGCCATCGAGGAACACGGCCGCAGCGAGGTTGGAGAGGATGGGCAGAGGAAAGCGATACTCCACGCTTCCCTCCAACAACGACGTTCCTCCCGTTGGCCTCGGCGTGAACTTGTCGTCGCCGGCGGCGAGGTTGGCGTTGGTCGTGTCGGTGATGAAGTTGGGATCGCACTTCGCGATGGCACTCGTGGTCACGTCGCAGGGTGCGCCGGTGGCCGTATGCGAAAAGGCGAGGAAGGCCGGCGGCAGAGTGAGAATGCGCGGGCCCAGTTGATTCTCGCCGTAGCCGCGCACCGATTGCGAGCCGCCCGCGTAGAATCGTTTGCGCGGATGCAGCACGGCATCGTCCAGCGTACCGCCGCCTTGCAGCGGGCGCACGAAGCCCACCTTGAGGTGCATGGCGAGCACGCCGCCGCGCACCCCCAGGCGATTGTAGGATGTTCCCTCGGCGTAGAGGCGGTTGTAGCGATAGTCGGAGATGGTGAGCGCGGAGGCGTGCTCCAACTGGGCCTGTACTGTGTAGCCACTCGTTGGGTCGAGTGGTTGATCGGAGCGATCGACGTGATACTGGAGGGACAGTGGTGAGAGCCGCTGGTGCGATCGCAGTGCGCCCACCGTGGTAGTGTCGCACACGCCGAAGTTCACGCAGAAGTATGGGCCGCCCGCTTCCACGCGCGTGACTTCAAAGCGATATGAAAGACTGATGGGGGCGCGAAAGCTCGTGGTGCGCGTGTACGTGAGGTCGCCGCCATAGCCGCGGTCGATTACCACGGCTGGAACGGCGCGACGCTGTGCGAATACGCCGAAGGACAGTGAGTTGCGCGACCCCTGCAGGAACGACGGCTGTGTGAGCGTGGCGCTCGTCTGCCAGGTGGGCGCGAGAAAGTCCGCGGGATCGCCGGTGATGGACGAATCGGGCGTCTGCGTGATGAACAGGCTGTTGTGGTTCAGTTGCGTGGCGAACAGGTTGCCCGCGGTGAGCGACACGTCCAGCCGCCGCGCGCCGCCGAACAGATTGTAGTGTGTGAAGCGTCCCTCCGTCTGGACGAAGTCCACCGTGTTGAAGCCCACGCTCGTGCGGGCTTCGTGCAGCGGGGCTTCCCTGAGCAATACGCTCACACTCTTCGCGCTGTCGAACGTCTGCGGTACTTCGAGCACCGCGAGCTTGAACAGGTTGGACTCGTAGAGGTTGCGCTGGCTCTCCAACACGGCGCTCCGCCGATAGAGGTCGCCCGGCCGAAAACCGAGTGCGTTGAGCACGGTCTGCGGCGTGATCTGCTCGTTGCCAGCGATGGTGATGCTGCCCACCGTGGTCACGTGGCTCGGCGCGAGGCGCAGCTGCACGCGTGCCGTGTGCGCGGCGGGATCCACCACGGTGGACGTATCGACAAGTGCATCCGCGTAGCCCTGCTCCCAGAGTTCGTTCTGAAAGAGGGTGCGCATGGAATCGAGTGTGGACGTGTCCAACGGCTTGCCGGTCTTGAGCACGGTGAGCTGCCGGATGCGCCTGGACGAGAACATCGTGGTGTCGTAGGCGACGGCCACGTCAGTCACGATGGTGGGTGGTCCTTCGTGGACGTCGAAGTGGACGGTCACTTCGTCTTCGTCCGTCTTGGTGACGGTGGTGTCTACCTGTGCTTCACGAAAGCCCGCGCGGTAGTAGAACACGCGAATGCGGAGGACGTCCTTCTGGAATTCCTTCCGGTCCAGGTAGTGTTTCTGCTCGAAGCTGCTGAAGCGGCCGAAGCGGCAGACCAGTGTGAGAATGGCGCTCTGGCAGCTCGTGGGCTCCGTGTAGATGCTGCGCCGGAGCTCGGCAATGTTCACGGCTTTCGACACACCCGTGACGCTCACCTGCCGGACCTCGAGGCGCGGTGCGCCTGGGTGGGCCGGCAGTTGGGCACTTATAGGAGGCGCGGCAAAGGCGCCCGCCACGAGGGCGAGCGCCAGTCGCCCGAGTCGGCGAATCGAGGGCATGGCGGCCCTATCTAGAGCAAGGGCTGGGCCTCGCGGCAGCCACTGCCGCTGGCCTCACAGCCCTTCCAGCAGGGCGTCGTTGTTCGGCGTATTCGCGATGCGCTTGATCAACCATTCCATGCCGGACTGCGGTGGCATCTGGCCAAGGCCGCGCCGCAGCGTGTACACGTGCTCGAGCTGGTCGGGGCGGAACAACTTTTCTTCGCGGCGTGTGGCGCTCGTGGCGATATCGATGGCGGGGTAGATCCGCTTTTCGGCGAGCGAGCGATCCAGCTTGATCTCGCAATTGCCCGTGCCCTTGAACTCCTCGAAGATGATGTCGTCCATGCGCGAGCCGGTCTCGACGAGCGCCGTGGCGATGATGGTGAGCGAGCCGCCACCGGAGTTGGCGGCAACCGACCGTGCCGACCCGAAGAAGGCCTTGGGTTTTGCCATGGCCTGGGCATCCAGGCCACCGGACATGGTGCGACCGGTGCCGCGCTCGGCCGTATTGTGCGCGCGGGCCATGCGGGTGAGTGAGTCGAGGACGATGATGACGTCCTTGCCCATTTCCACGAGACGGCGGGAGCGCTCGAGTACCATCTCCGTGACTTCCACGTGCCGAGCTGCGGGTTGGTCGAAACTGGAGGCGATGACCTCGCCGACTTCCCACGAGATGGCCTCGCTCACTTCTTCGGGACGTTCGTCCACGAGGAGGATGAGCAGCGTGGCGGTGGGGTGGTTGGCGACGATGCCTTCGGTAATGGCGTGGAGCAGCGTGGTCTTGCCGGCGCGGGCCGGGGCCACGATGAGCGCGCGCTGTCCGTATCCGATGGGCGCGATGAGGTCGATGGCCCGCCGGGTCAATTCATTGTTGCCGGCCTTGGCGGGGCGGCCCGTTTCCAGGAACAGCTTTCGTTCCGGGTACGTGGCGATGAGGGTGTTGAAGTCGGGGCGGCGAGCGGCGGTTGCCGGATCCACGCCGTTGACCGACGTGACTTCGATGAGGGCGATGCGGCCTCGTGGGTCGCGGCCGGTGGTGCCGGTGACTTCGTCGCTCTTTCGGAGCGAGTATTGTCGCGCGATGTGTGGTGGTACGTAGGCGTCGGCCGCGTCGGCGAGGTAGCTGTACTGCGCGCGCCGAATGAAGCCGCCGTCGCGTGCCGGGTCGAACCAGCCTTTGGTTTCGCCGGTGGGTACCAGGACGGCTGGCCCGGGTGGTGCGCCGCCGCTGCCAGGTTGACGTTCGGCTGGGCCCTTGTCCGAGTCGCGGCGTCCACGGCCGCGGTTGCGGCGTCCGCGCCGCGAATTCTGGTTCTGGTCGCGCGGATGTCCTTGTGGGGCGCCGGTTCCTTCCGGACGGGTGCGATCGCCGGGAGTGGCCGGTGCCGAGGCGCCGTTGGTCTCGCTCGGTGGGCCGTCCGCTCCTGCCGCGGGCGGGCGCTCTCCGCTGGAGGGTGCGGGAGCCTCGGAGACACGCGGCGCGCGATCGGTCGGAGCGTCCGGTTCCGGACTTCGATCGTCGGGTGCGTCGAGACTCTCGACAGGACTCTCGCGATATGGGTTATCCTCACCGCCGATTTCGGCGGTAGGACGGCTAGACGGGCGGGTTCCGCGGCCGCGACGTGGAGGACGCCGGCGTTCGTTCATGCAGCTTGTGTCGGTCAGGGTGAATGCTCGCGAGGCACGCTCGGCGTGTTCGCGTCCTACTTCAGGGGTGATGCGGTTGCGTCGTTGATTTGGAAGACGAGCCACAAGTGGGGGCCGAGTGGTGGTAGCCACGCGGAACACGCGATGTGACGGATTGTTGCGACGCAACTCGGTGCTTTGCCTCGTACGTCTGCCGGCGCGGAACTTTCACGCGGGGCCAGACGATGATCCTACTATGGCGCGGCGCTGATCTCGCCTCGTGGACCCGTCAGAACGGGGCACTGGCATTGCCGCGGGACATTGCTCGGAAGGTCGGATGCGAAACGCTATCGGACCGCCGGACCGTACGAGTATCGCCAGCGAGCGCGATTCGCGCAACCCACAATTCAAACCGGGCGAACTTCGTGCCTGTTGTGCGCCTTTGTGCGTTCAGTCGCTTTGTGAGGGAAATGGGGCTAGATGCCCGGCCTTGGGGCGTCGCTGGCGCCCAGGCGCCGTGACAGGCCGACCAGGCGTCGCGACAGTTCCAGGATGCGCCGGACGGCGGCCCGTTGTTCGTCTCCCAGGGGATCGAGTTCGAGCAACTGGGCTTCGGCGAGCAGCGCGGTGAGCGGGTTGTTGAAGGCGTGTTGCAGTGAGCGCGCCGTTTCGCCGAGTGCGATCTGGGCGCGTGCGCGTGCGAGTTCGCGCTGGGCGAGTTCATCGTCGCTGTTGTATCGCGACGGTGGGGAGGGCGCTTCGCCGCCGGAGTGCCGTTCGGTGATGAGTGCGCGGAGGATCTGGTCCGCGTCGTACCCCGGGAGCAGCTGTGCCAGCACCTCGCGGGCGAGCAGGCGGTCGGGTGCCGGTGCATCAGGTGGAGCCGGAGGAGGCACCGTCACATCGTCGCTCGGTCCCGTGTAACTTTCGGCCATGATTTCATCTCCACCAGATTTGGGCACCGCCTTCGCGGCCGCTGTTCAAGAGTATCGGCAACAGGGCGATCTCGCTGCATTGATCGATCGCATGAAGGCGCTTTCGAGCGCCAACGATCCAGAGTCCCTCATCGCCGCGTCGGCGGCGTTTCGCGACATGCCGGAGGTGGTGATTCCGGTGTTCGAGCGTGTGGTCGGCGCGCGGCCGGATGACGCGCAGTCGATGGTTGTTCTTGCCAATGCCTACTGGATCACGGGTCGTGGTTCGGACATCGTGGGTGCGTTGGCCACCCGTGCCATTGCCGCGGATGACCAGAACCGGGGAGCGTGGCATTTGTGGGCACTGAGCGAGTCGGATCCGCGTGCGCGCACTGAGCGCTGGGAGCGGGTGGCGACGAACTTTCCTGCTGATCAACTGGCGCGTGTGGCGCTGGCCGACAATGCGGCCAGTCTCGCTGGTGCGGAGCATGATCCGCTGGCGTTGGATCTGGCGGTGAGGACGTATGAGGGGCTCTGGTCCGAGGCGAGTCGTGCGGAGGAGCGGCTCGCGCTGGAGGAGACGATCGCCAAGCTCAAGGGCTGGAAACTGTAAGTGTAGACTTTGGATGTCGTCGTCGTGGTTGGTGCGCGGCGGTCAGGCGCTCTGGCCCTGGGCGTCGCGGCCTTGATGCGGGATGAGGGCTTCGACGGCGGCAATGAGTTCGCGCAGCTCGAAGGGTTTGCGGATGGACGGGCACTTGCACGAGAGGATGAGCTTGTGCGCGCGCTCGGAGATGTCGCCGGTCATGAAGAGCGTTTGGCGGCGGAGGTGCGGATGGGTGGCGGCCGCGAGTTCGAAGACGATGTCGCCGCGGGTGTCGGGGATGCGCAAGTCGATCACGAGCACGTCCACGTGCTCGCGCGCCAAGGTGGCGAGCGCGCTATCGCCCGAGTGCGCGGTGAGCGCGTCGAAGCCTGCGCGCGTCAACGCGATCGAGAGCGCGCGGCAGATTGCCGGCTCGTCGTCCACGATCAAGACCCGTCCCCGCTGTTGCAACTTCTCCTCCTCGGACTCGCTCATTGGCTCCTGGTACCGCGTTGCCGAGCTGCTTCGCGCCGGCCACTTCATGCGGGTTCGACTAGCACATCCTCGTCTGGTTCGACCCGACGTAACTGATCGGCAAGCAGCCGAACGAATAACTCCGGCGGTACATCGCGCCGAATGTCCTTCGGTGCCATGCCGGTCCATTCCTGCAACAGATCGCTCAAGGTATCGGGGTTGGCATATCCGAGCTTGACCGTGATTTCCTTCAACCTGCTTCCTGGCGCACGCAACATCGTGTAGGCCCGCAGCAGGCGCGCGCAGATGATGAGTCGACGCGGCTGCAATCCCATCGGTGTCAGGTGCCGGTAGAGTGAGCGTGGCGCCATGCCCGCCAACCGCGCCAGCTCCTGACTGTTTTTCACTCGCGTGGGTGACCGAAACAACTGCTCGATCGCCCGGGACACAACCACCGGCAATTCACGGAGCGGAGTTGCCAGCTCCTGCAACATCAATTCGGCCAACGGGTGAGCCGGTACGCGCTCGATCAGGTCGAGGAAGCGTCGTGGCTCGTCGTCAAACCGGTTCAACACCACGTGCTGCACTCCCAGGCGAGCGAGTCGCATCACGAGTCTCATCGACGTCGGCGCCAGGGCAGTATAGACGATGGCGGGCAGCGCCGGGTGTCTGGCAATGATCTCCTCGATGGAGTCGGCATGCACACCATCGCCTATAGCCGGGTCGACGATCAGGAGATCGGCCGCCTCGGTGCGAAGGAGGGAGTGCAACTCTGCCGGTTCACTTGCCGCATCGAGGGAGTGTGTGTCCCCCAGGACGATGCGCAGGTGAGAGAGAAGGTTGCCGGAAAGGAGCGCGACGACGTGCAAGGCGGAGTGCGTGAGGATTGGCGCAAAAACCCGGATTTTCGTCACAAAATGCCGGTTTACGCATTCGGCCGCGACCCTAGGTTCGACCTAGGGTTCAGGACGAACCCCAATCTCACTCAGGAGTTCTACAATGTCTCGTCGTCAAATCTCCCTTGTAGTTGTCGCGATCGCCTCCCTGGTTGTTACGGCGTGTGGCACTTCCCCGACCGGACCGCAGCAGGACGCGCCGAATGTTGTCGTTGTCGGTTCTGGTGGCTGAGCTCGGGGTTTCCGAAGCGGGCTAGGGCGCCTCGGCGAACCGGCGCATCTGCTTTATCTCCTCGGCAATCAATTCCAAGTCGCGCGGAATGTCTGTGGCCTCGAAGGGAGTGCCGGACCTCTGCGCGGATGCATTGTTGGCAAGAGCCGATTCAGCAGCGAAAATGAACTGGTTGAACGAATACCGCGTGGCCGTCTGAAGCGCTCGGTTGAGCCACTGGCTCGCTGACTCGACGTCACCGAGGCTTTGATATCCTCTCCCGACGTGCAACTCAAACTCAGTGCGCAGGACCGGCGGCAATTCGGCAGCAGCAAGCTGCTGGCGATAGCGTTCAAATTGGAGTTCCATGCCGTCGTCAGCTGACAGCTCCAGAAGACTGATCGTTGCTGCCCAGCGCTGGTACTGGTGTACGGCCGTCGCTGCGAGCACCATGAAGGCATCGTGCGCGGCAGATCGCACACCCAACATGTAGAACGAACTGGCCAAATCGTTGAGGATGCGGTCCCGTTCGGTGCTGCTCATGCTGTCCCGCATGGCGTCGTAGGCAAATCGCACTGCCAAGTCGTATTGCCCACGAGAAAAGGCGATATAGACCCGATCATGCGTGGCAAGCGAGCGTACTTCTGGCAAGTTATGCTCATTCGCGAGCGCGACGGTTTCGTGGAGCAAGGCATCTGCAGCGGGCAGATTTCCTCGAGCCATGATGATTTTCGCTTCGCCAATACGTGCGCGAAGCGTTCCGATCATGTCGCCGGTGCGATGGGCCAAAGTGCCTGCGGAAGTGAAGGACTCCGTCGCAGGAACGAATTCGCCGAGTTCTCGAAGACAGTGGCCGCGACGCAATAGCGCATTGACGGCGATTTCACTGTCTTCGTCCGGGTGGACGTGAGCAATAACGGTGTCGTAGACGTCGGCCGCCAACGACCACTTTGCGTCGATGTCCAACGAACGTGCATAAGCCATCAAGCGCGGCGCGACGGCATGCATGTCGCCACCACGAGAATGCATAAGGGAATCGAGAACGCTCAGGAGGATCGTCCGGGCTGGCACGCCGGCGGGCATTTCCTCGATGGCAGCTTCGACGGACCGTACCCCCCATCCATCAGCGGATACGACGGCAGACCCTTCCTCGATCCACGCGTCAACGAGCCGCAGCAGTACCAGGCCCGCACTCACGGACCGCCACGCGGTATCGCGTTCGTCGAGCGACGCCAATTCCGCGAAGAATGGCAAATGCCGCACTTGCTGAGATGAATCAAACACCAGTTGTCTCCAAGGCTCCCAGTCGACTCATGCTTCGATGATCCGTTCGAGTCTGAGAATCGGTATCGGCGCCGTTTCCATCAAGGGGGTATTTGTGACAGAAATACCCTGCTTTTGTGCCGTTATCAACATTCTGAGCGGATTCTAATACAACCGGGCAAATAGTCGCGAGATTATTGTGCTGTATGTCACAAAAAACGTCGCGTTGCCACTGGCAGCGCGACGTTCGTGTTGCCGATCTGATCAACGGAAAGCGATCTACTTTCCTGCCACGAACCTCGTCTTCGTGGAGTCCAGCCGGGCAAGCTGGCGACGGATGTCGTCGCCAACGGCTTCAATGCGACTGATACTACGCGGATCGAACTTGGGATCGTAGGGGCTTGGTGCCGGCCCACCAGTCACCTCCAATACCGCGTCGAACTTGTAGGGGTGCGCCTTGCCGGTCTTGGGATCGGTCCAGCTCCCCTGCCACGCGAGTTGGCGGTTCTTCGGCCAGAGGCCGTACGGCAGTGCGAGCGTACGGACCTTGTAGCCTGGCACAGCGGAATCGATGCCCATGGCGTTGCGCGCGATCTGTTCCTGCACCACGGCGTCGGAATACTTGTTCAACATCGCGTGCCAAAGGGTATGGTCGCAGAGTTCGAAGCCCTGGTCGGCGAGCCATTTCACCTTGAGGAAGCGCCATTCCTTCTTCTGCCCGTTGAACTTGGGATTGTCGCCGAAGAAGTTGTGGCCGGCCGCGCCTCCGTTCAGCATGCAGAACACGCCACGGTTCTTCCACCCCGGGTGGGACTTCGCAAAATCCACCCAGATGCCCACGGCACTCGTGGGATCGATCTCGAGCTTGCCGTTCTTCTCGACGTAGCGGAATTGCGAGTCCGACGCGTCGTCGAACACGAAGACCACAGGTGACATTCCCGCGGGCACGTCGCGAAAGTCCTTGTCGAGCATCTGCGCGATGGTGATCGGCCGATAGCCACGCTTGTACGCCTCCTCCAGATCCAACCGGTAGCTCGCTGCCGTTCGCGTATAGAGGGTGTTCTTCTCTCCAGCGATGACATGGTACTCGAGCACCGGAATACGACCGAGCTGGTTGCCATCCGCCAGCGGAGTCGGGGCGATGGCCACGTTGCCGGCGGCCGAGTCGCGTGTGGCGGTGGCATGCCGGACGGAGGCGTCGCCGCCGGAGCACGCGGCCGCGGCAATGAGCGACAGAACGAAAAGACGGCGATCCATTTCTAGCCTTCGGGGTGACAAGGGGGGAAGCGGATTCGGGGTGGAAACAAGAATAAGCGAATTGCGGTCCCGTATTCGCACAACGCTAGCCAGAACCCGCACAAAGAAACCTGAGCGCCCGCCAACCGTACCAGTAAGTGATGTCGTCATTCATACCCGGCACGTTCAGGCAGCGTTTCAACGAGCGCCTCACGCTCCTCCGGCAGCGACTGCGGCCGTCCGATGAGCCTGCTCGCATCTGGCTCCGGCGCCGGTGGCGCTCACTTGTGGTCGTTGCTGTCGCCTGCGCGGGCGTGGTCGCGTTCGACGCATGGCTTGGCACCTGCGGCTTCGAAGGATGCCCCACGCGTGCGGAAGTGCGTGCATTCCGCCCGGGGGAAGGCGGACGGATCGTCGATCGCAACGATCGCTTCCTCGGACGCATCGCGTTGGTTCGTCGGGTGAACGTGCCGCTGACCGACATTCCCGTGCACGTGCGCCAAGCGTTCCTCGCCACCGAAGATCGCCGCTTCTACCAGCACAATGGGCTCGACTGGCGCGGCTTCGCGCGGGCCACGTTGAGCAATGTGCGCCACATGGGGGTGCGCGAAGGATTCAGCACCATCACCATGCAGGTGGCGCGCAATTCGTTCCTGGTCAACAAGCGCTACGGCCGCACGATGCGGCGCAAGCTGATTGAGCTGCGCCTCACGCGGCTGATTGAAGGTGAGTTGAGCAAGGATCAGATCCTCGAGCTGTACCTCAATCTCATCTACCTGGGCAATGGCATGAACGGTGTAGAGGCCGCCAGCCGTGACCTGTTCGGGAAGAGCGTGAAGGACCTCTCGGTCAGTGAAGGCGCCATGCTGGCGGCACTGCCCAAGGGCCCGAGCGCGTACACGCCGCGCGATCATTACGATCGTGGCCTCAAACGCCGCAACCTGGTGCTCGGCCTCATGGCGCAGGCGGGCTACCTCACGGCGGCCGACGCGAGCGAGGCGGCGAAGTTGCCGTTGGAAATTGCACAAGACGAATGGCGTCCCGACGTTGCCAACGAGCCGCTCGCGTTGGACGCAGTGCGCGCATTGATCGATTCCATTCGGCCGGACGCGCTGCGCGACGGGGACGTGACGGTGTACACCACACTCGACCTCGATGCGCAGCGCGCGGCGGACCGCGCCGTGCTCAAGCAGACGACGGCGGTGACGCGCGAGACGCAATACGCGGGATCGCACGTGAAGGAAGCTGCACAGGGCGCGCTGGTGGCACTCGATCCCCGCACTGGCGACATCCGCGCGCTCGTTGGCGGGCGGCGCAGCAAGCGCGGATTCAATCGCGCGCTCAACGCGCGCCGTCAGCCGGGCTCCGCGTTCAAGCCGTTCGTGTATGCGGCGGCGATGCGTGCCGGCATGACGCCGGCCACGATGGTGGATGATTCACCCGTGGAAGTAGCGCAGGGGCGCAACATCTGGCGGCCGGCAAACTACAACGGCGATTACATCGGCTCAATCACGCTGAGCAAGGCGCTTCAGGTCTCATCGAATGCGGCCGCCGTACGGGTGAGCCAGACGGTGGGGATTCCGAATGTCATTCTGGCCGCGAGGCGCAACGGCATTGCGAGCCCGCTCTCGACCTATCCCGCCATGGCGCTCGGCGCCGTTGACGTGACGCCGCTGGAACTGGTTGCTGCCTACGCGCCGTTCGCCAACGGCGGCCTCCGCGTGCACCCTCGGCTCGTGCGCCGCATCGAAGCGGCAGATGGGAGCCTGTTGTGGAGCGCGGAAATTGTCCGTCCCGATACCGTCATGGATGCTCGGGATGCGTACCAGATCACCTCCATGCTGCGCGGCGTGGTGGATTTCGGCACAGGCAAGACAATTCGCGAGATGGGTGTGGAAGGAGCGGTGGCCGGCAAGACGGGCACAACGAACAACGCAGAGGACGTGTGGTTCGTGGGTTACACGCCAACGCTGGTTGCCGGCGTGTGGTTCGGGTATGACACACCTCGTCCCATCGCACCGCATGCGTCGGGCGGACACCTTGCCGCACCTGCGTGGGCTGACTTCTACCTGCGGGGGTGGCACGAGCCGGCAGCATCCGAGACGGCATGGGTGCCGCCCATCGGCATGACCATGCGCGTGATCGATGCCGAGACCGGGATGCTCGCGGGCGAGTGGTGTCCGGAACGGAAGCGCGAATATTTCAAGCCGGGCACGGAGCCGACGGAGACGTGCACCGTACACACGGAGCCCATGCCCGACGAGCCGATCCTGGACATTCCGCGGAGTGTCCGCGTGCCCGATCCGGTGCGGCGCGGCGTGCAGGGGATTGGCAACATCCTCAAGCGGATCTTCAAGTTCTGACCGGATTGCGTCCGCGACGGGAGTACAAATGGAACGGGGCCCGCGTGTGCGGGCCCCGTTCTTTGTTTGATGGCGATACGGAGGCAGGATATCAGATGATGCCCAGCCAGTTTGACGCAGTGTTGCTGTACCCGGGGAACACCGTCTCCAGCTTCGCGGCGCCGAGGTGCTTTGCCGCGACTTCGGAGAAGACCGAGCGGAAGTCGGTGGTGAGCGCAAGGTCGCGGCCCTCGTACAACTGCTCCGGCTCCAGTCCGGGCCACTTGCCGTATACCTTGCGGCCCTTCACGTCGCCGCCGATGACGAACAGCGCGCTCGCGTGTCCGTGATCGGTGCCGCCATTGCCATTTTGCCGGACCGTGCGGCCAAACTCGGACATGGTCATGATGGTGACGTCACCCATACGATCACCCAGGTCGGTGACGAGCGCCGCGATGGACTTGGCGAAATCGTCGAGTCGACCGGCGAGCTGGCCGGTGGAGGCGCCCTGGTTCACATGCGTGTCCCAGCCACCCACGTCCGCAAATGCCACTTCGAGGCCCACGTCGGACTTGATGAGCTGCGCGATCTGCTTCAGCCGTGTGCCGAACTGCGAATTTGGATACGCTGCGCTGTTCTCCGGGAGATACTTCTGCGGGTTGGCCGCCTTGAGAATCTTCACGGCCTCGAACATCTCGCCTCCGGCCGCGTGCACGACGTCGGCCGAGCCGGTGCGATAGAGAGCCTCGAGCCGATCGGCCGCCGGCCCCGCGGCGCGCACGCTGAATTCGTCCAGTGAATTCATGGCGATTGTTGGCGACGGCCCTTCCAGCATGCGCGGCGTCTGCTGCGTCATGGCCACGGCGCGGAAGGGCGACGTCTTTTCGCCTGCCGGGTGGGTGCACCCCGCCTCGCAGGTGCCCTTGAGTGCCAGGTACCGGTTGAGCCACCCGTCACGCGTGCCTTTCTGATCGGGTGTGCCCGTTTCCATGTAGTCCTGCGCGTCGAAGTGCGAGCGCGTTGCGCTCGGACTGCCAACGGCGTGAATGGGCGCGAGCAGCCCACGATCCCACAATGGCTTCATGGGTGCGAGGGACGGATGCAGGCCGAAGAAGCCATCGAGATCAATGGCGCCAGCCGGACCGGCCGAGAGTGCCGGCCGCGGAATGGCGATGTTGGGACGGAGTTTGTAGTACGCGGCCTCGCCGTGCGGCACCACGACATTCAGTGCGTCGGCCGCGCCACGCTGGAACAGGCAGATGAGTGTCTTGCCGCGTGCCGCGCCTTTCAGCGCCGCGCCACTCAACAGCTCCCCTCCAAAGGCCGTGCGACGGAGAAAGCTCGGGCTCAGCCCCATGGTGACGAGGGCGAGCGCACCAGACTTCATGAAGACTCGACGATCCATGATTCCTCTGCGATTTGAGTCGGCGTCGCTTAGCGGCGCTGGAATTCGGGTGCGCCAATCGCCAACCCGACGACTTGCGGCAATCCATTCAACTGCACTTGCTGGCCCATCTGTCGAGCAACTGCGGGTCTTGGCTGGCCATTCTTTCCCGGCGGTGGCCCGGCCCGCAGCGGACGTTCGGCAGGCGACATCGCCGTGCCCATCATGTCGGCGGACGTGCTGTCCGGTGTGACTGACGCCGCCAGTTTCGACGCCAAGGGGTTCTCGCCGCTCAGCAGGATCTGCCGCGTATCCGGGGAGGCCTGTCCGCCGAGAAACGCACCGACGACTGCATCCACCTGCTGTTCGCGCGTGGCACTCTTCAGGCGTTCGGCCTCGCTCCATTGTGCTACACTCGCTCCCGGAAAACGACCCGCCGCGAGCCCGAGACCAAAGTTGATCCTGTTGAGGATTGCCCCGCTGTTCATCCAGGCTTCTCCGGTTTCGGGCCAGCCGTTGGGCGCCTGATGTCCGAAGATTGGTGCGCCGAGGAAGGCGACCATCTGTGCGGATCGCATGGACGTATCGGCCTGGGCGCCCACCGCACGAAGTGCCGAAGCGACGAGCTCGAACGGACTCTTCACCTTGCTCCGGTACGCCGAGCGGCTGAAGAACTCTGGGCTGGTGATGATGGTGCGGACCACTTCGCGGATGTCGCCGTCGGTCTTGGCGAAGGTCTGTGCTGCACGATCAACCAGAGCGGGTGGTGGATCGTCGCTGACAAAACGTATGGCGAGCTTGCGCGCGATGAAGTGCGCCGTGTGCGGGTCGCGAGCGACGATGTCGAGCACGGCCTCACCGTCTTCAACTCCACGACCGGCGGGTAACACGTGGCCGAGCACCGTCTTCGATCCTGCATCGTGGATTTCGGGGCGAAACACGAACTCGGCCGTGAGGCGCGGGTTCATCGTCCATCCGGTGAGCGCGCGCGCAACTTCGATGACGTCCTGCTGCGTGTAGCCGCCGTCAACACCGAGCGTGTGGAGCTCGAGCAGTTCGCGCGCATAGTTCTCGTTGAGGCCCTTGCGAGCTGGCGCCTGCTGTGTGCGCTGTTGCACAACTTGCAGCCGCTGTTCGGGAGTCATGGACTCGAGGCGTTGGCGTTGCTCGGGGGTGAGGTTGGCGTTGGCAGCGAGCCGGTCGACCTGGTCCATCGTGAGGCCGGCGCCCGGCCGGCCGCGACCCGCGGCGGCACCTGGCCGGCGCGCGCCGGGACGCTGCCGTGCGGCAACGAGTGTGGGATGTGCGGAATCGGCGACGCTCTGCCACTGGTCCAGATAGAAGAGCATCGCCGGGCTCTTGGCCACGGCGCCGAGGAGATCGCGGAACTTGCCCATCGCCCGCGGGCGGATGACGTCGCGGTCAAACGCGGGAAGGAAGATGCGATCCAGTCCCTTTCCGGCGTAGATGGTGAAGTGGTTCTCCCAGAAATCCGTCATCACCTGCTCAAGCTGCCGGTCGCTCACGACGGCGCGGGCGAGTTTTGCGGATTGCACGTCGCCGAGGATGCGTTGGTTCTGGCGCTGGGCGTCGCGGAGTTGTGGATTGGCCTGCATCACTTCGGCGCGCAGGTTTTTCTTGCTGTTGGTGTCGCCCTGTTGCGCTTGTTCCTTCTGGAGTTTGCGGATGGCGAGCTGGCCCTGGTCATATAGCTGTACGAGGTCGCTGGTGGGCCGGCCGAGCATCTCATATGAAGCAACGATGCGGTTGGCGTCGTCGTCGTTGATGCGATTGGATGCGAGTTGCATGGCGATCCACTGGTCCACCCCCATCTCGCGCACCTTCGCGACGTCGCCCGGACGCGGTCCAAAGGCGAGGCGGTTGAGCACCTGCTGCACCTGTTGGTCGGCCGTCTGTTCGC
>JBDUCM010000027.1:0-45068 GCA_040003455.1 bacterium | reverse complement strand
ACTGCCCACTGCCCACTGCCCACTGCCCACTGCCCACTGCCCACTGCCCACTGCCCACTGAGTACTGAGTACTGAGCACTGAGTGTTTGAGTATTGTCTACTGCCCGTACCCTGCTCTCGTGAGCAACCGTGTGCATGCCGCGAGTCGCGGGTTGTTCAGCACCACCCCCGCCACCGTCGCCGAGCTCACCGCAAATGATTGAATCGGATTGAGCGCCGGCGCGTGCTGCAGGGGATCAACTGTCATCGCCCATCGCGTCTCGAGATCCACAAGCGCGCGCTCCGACGGGAATCGCGCCAGGGTGAGACGAGCCTTGGCAATCGCCGCCGCCACATCAGCGCCCTGACCGAACATCAGCTCACGCACCGTCATACACGATGATGCGGACAGAAAGCGCAGGCTCTCGAAGCGCTCGCCCGGCGCCAGCAACGGGTCCGTGGCTTTCGCGAGAAGCCGGCTGCGCGACTGTTCACCCGAGAGGGCGTTTGCGGCGCGAAAAGCCGCCCCGGACGGGAACTCCTTCCTCGGTACCCGAAGCGCCGGCAAGGTGGCGCGCGCATCATGCGTGATGACGAAATACCGCTGGAGCGCATCACGCCCAACGCCAACGATCATGTCGCCAATGAGCTCGTCAATCAGCGTGGTACCGTTGTCCACAAATGCCAGGCCAAACGAGACGATGGAGCGCAGCACCGTCTCCGCCGAATCGCGCTGGCCATTCGCCATGTAGTACGCGGCGCGCGACACCGCGGCGTAAGCCAGCTCCCTCGCTTCCTTATAGTGCGGGATGGGACGCTGCCATGCCACGGCTTCGGAGCCGAAGGGAATCTTGAGCTGGCCACCAACGAAATCCACGGCCGGCGCACGCGCGATGAGATCGTACTCGTGCCACACCGGCGACGTCGCAAGCGCGCGCAGGTACGCCATCTCCCGCGGAGAGAATCCCTTCACCGATGCTTCCAGGATGGTACGACTCGACGGCCCCTGGTATATATCCGGCCGCGCCGTCGCAAACATCTCCGGCGCAACGGTCTCCGTCTGCCAGCTCGCCAACGGATGGCTCGCCAGTTCGATATTCTCGAATCCAGGCGACGTGACGTGCGTCGACTGCAATGCGTTGAACGCGAGCCCCGCCTGCATGGGCGTAATGGACGCATCAGGCGCCAACCTGAATGATCGCATCGCATCCGTCATCGCTCGACGCACGGCGATATTCGGGATGTTCGCCACGCCGGCCAACTGTCCGCCACTGAGCATCACTGCGCCAATGGGCACAAGCGTCATCAACGCCACGGCCACCGCGGCGTTGCGCACGATGCGCAATCCGAAGCGCAGCCACGAACGTCGGCCTTGCGGAACGCCAGCGGCAACGGACGATGTCCACGCGCCTGCCGACGCGGAAAGATGCGCGTCCTCGCGGACATTGAGCGCGCCACTCATGCCAGCCGCTCCCGCTGCGCCAGCCGTGCCGAGCTCGCGCACGTCCACCCGAATCTTCTTCATGCTTTATACCGGTGTTGGTTCCAACAACTGCGGATAGCGCAAGCGCGCATCCACTTCCTCGCGCGCAGCGATCATGCGTTCCACTTCGGCCGACACTTCCGCCGCGAGACCGATGTGCGTGGTCAATCCTTCCACCGTGGCGGAACCGGCGTGCAGTCGCAGGAGGTTCAAGCGAATGGTCTCGAGTGCGCCCACAGCCTCACCCAACTTGTCGTGCACCACGTCGCGTGCTTCGCGCAGCGCATCCACGTCGCTCGTTGCGGATGCCGGCGCTTCCATCCCCACGGCTTCATTCAGGTCGTCGTAGCGCGCGCGGAGGAGTTGCGCGTCGTTCTGGAGCCGGTGCAACAACGATGGCAAGTCGCCGAGTGCCTGCCGCGTGTGCTTGGGCAGGCTGTCGAACAACTGCTCCGCCGCCATGCCGAGTGACAGCTCGGTCGCACGATGCGTCATTGCGGCGCCGAGCGCCTGGTTGCCGCGCAGGCGGCGCGCGATCGCGAAGGCGAGTGTGCCAACACGACTCATCCAGGCGGCCGTCCAGAACTCCGTGTCCAGGTCCCGCCTGAGCTGGAGAAGCGCGAGATACGCCACCCCCGCACCCACACCGACGCTGGCGGTCATGGCGGTCACCGGAATGGCAGCCTTTGCAATCGCGGCGCTTCCGTCGAACAGAAAGCCAATGGCAATGGACGGCACGGCGATCGCACTGAACGACGCGGACACACGCGCCACTGCGGCGAAGGCGCGTTCCAGCACGCGACGACCCCCGCTGCTTTCCACCGCGCGCTCCTCGCGCGAGTTCTCCAGCTCCACGCGAAACGCCGGCCCGAGATCGGCGTACGTGAAGCCCAGCCGCGTGAGCCGGCGCGCGGCGGCAACAGCAAAGGCAAAGGGCGCCAACGTGGATCCGAGCGCAAATGTCGCGAACCCACTCCGCATGCCCGTCGTTGCGGACACCGCAACGCTCACCGACAGCAACGTGGCCGCATAGATCAACGTGCCACCACCGTCCATGCGCCCGTTGCGACGGACGAACGCCCGCAACGCGGCTGGCAGCTCGCGACGCTGATCCATCGCGACACCAAGCTGCTCGGCGAGCGACTCGGCACTGGCCGGCCTGTTGGATGGCTCCTTCGCGAGGCAGCGATCCACGAGTGACGCGAGCTTGCGTGGCACCGCGATGCCGAGTGATCCCAGCGGTGGCGCGGGCTCCGTCACCTGCTTCGCGAGCACCTCGGTTGCGGAGCCGCCTTCGAACGGCACGCGTCCGGAGAACGCATAGAACGCCGTCGCACCGAGACCATAGAGATCCGATCGGGCATCCACGTCGCCGCCGAGCGCTTGCTCTGGACTCATGAACTCGGGCGTGCCGCTCACACCGGCAGCCATCACGTCGCCTATGGCGGCCGCAATGCCGAAGTCGGCCACGAGCGCGCGACCGGTGGACGACTCGAGCAGGATATTGTCGGGCTTCACATCACGATGCACCAAGCCCTGTGCATGCGCGTACGCCAATGCCCACGCAACCTCACGCAGCACGCGTGTGCCTTCGGTGGCCGGCATCGGGCCGCGGCTGCGCACACGTTGCGCGAGCGTCTCACCTTCCACGTACGACATGACATAGAAGACGAAGCCATCCACTTCGCCCACGGCGTGGATGGGGATGATGTTCGGATGCGAGAGCTTGGCGGCGAGTCGGGCTTCGCGGAGGAAGCGGTCGCGCAACGTCGGAAGCAGCGCCGTTTCCGGCGGCAGCAGCTTGATCGCGACGAGCCGGTCGAGGTGGACCTCGTGCGCGAGATACACGACCCCCATGCCGCCGCGACCAAGCTCCCGATCTATGGAGTAGCGGCCGGCGACGGCGAGCTGGAAGGCGAGGAAGAGCGGGTCGGTGACGGCAGCCATTAAATGAAGGCGGTGGGAGGCGCGGTGACTACTCCACGGACGCCGGCCGGCGTTCAGGCGCAACGTGTCCTCGGTGAATCCCCTTATCATCGACCCTGCCGAACGTACTTCCGATTGCGAGCAACTTCAGTCCCTGCCGGGCCCTGCCGATACCCAGAAAACCTTTCCTCGCCGCTCGGGCGGCTATTTCGGGTATCCGTCATGCAAGGCACCTACGAATCTCCGCTGGTCGCGCTGTCCATCATCATCGCGATCTGCGCATCCTATACCGCCCTGAGCCTGGCCGGCCGAGTTGCCGTCTCGCGCGGGCGGGCGCAACTCGCCTGGCTGCTGGGCGGAAGCGTCGCGATGGGCAGCGGCATCTGGAGCATGCACTTCGTTGCCATGCTCGCGTTCCACTTGCCCGTCCCCATGTCGTACGACGTGCCCCTGGTGGCGCTCTCGTACCTGGCCGCGGTGGCGGCCTCCGCATTCGCCCTCTTCGTCGCCAGCCGCCCGGCGGTAGACACGAAGCGATTGATCGGCGCGGGGCTATGCCTCGGACTCGCCGTAGTCACCATGCACTACACCGGCATGGCCGCCGTCCGAGTGTCAGCGGAACTCGGCTACGTGCGCTGGTTGGTTGGCGCATCTGTACTGATCGCGATCACCGCCGCGACCGTCGCGCTCTGGCTGTTCATGCAGTTGCGCAACGACAACACGCGCCGAGGGCACGTGCTTCGCGGCGCTGCGGCGATCGTGATGGGCCTGGCCATTGCCGGCATGCACTACACCGGCATGGCGGCCGCGCACTTCTCGCACGCAGGCGGCGCACCTGAACCCCACGGCATGCTGCTCGGCGCATCCGGGCTGGCCGTGCCGGTGATTGTCGGCACGTTTCTCATCCTCACGCTCACGCTGCTCGGGTCCATTACCGATCACTGGGTGCGAATGAAGATTGGTTCAGCGGAAGCGCTTCGCGAGAGCGAAGAACGGTACCGCACCGTGGTGAGCGAGATCGACGAGGTGATCTTCCGAACGGATGCCGAGGGACGCTGGGTGTTCCTCAATGAAGCATGGACGCAAATCACGGGGTTCACCCGCGACGAGAGCCTCGGCACGTCACACGATGACGCCGTTCATCCCGACGATCGTGCCGGGTCAATGGAGCAGTGCCGCACACTGATCGATGGACACGCGGATTTCAGCCGGCAGGAAGTCCGATACGTCACGAAGACTGGCGGCGCGCGTTGGGTGGAAGTACATGCCCGTGCGACGCGATCCGACACAGGCCAGTTGATCGGAACCGCGGGCGTCATTCGCGACATTACCGAACGGCGCCTGGCCGAAGACGCGTTGCGTGCTGCACGCGAAGTGGCGGAGGCGGCGAGCCGCGCGAAGAGTGAGTTCCTCTCGCGCATGAGCCACGAACTACGGACGCCGCTGAATGCCATTCTCGGATTTGGCCAGCTCATCGAACTCGAGGCCACCACGCCAGGGTTGGTGGAAAGCGGCGATCAGATTCTCAAGGCCGGGCGCCATCTGCTCAGCCTCATCAACGAAGTGCTCGACATCACCGGCATCGAATCGGGACGACTGAGCCTCTCGGCCGAGCCCGTCCATCTCGTGGATGTCGTGCAGGAAACATTGAGCCTGCTCGGCCCACTGGCCGCTGCGAAGCGCGTGGAGCTGAGTGGGGATGACGCGGCGCTGTCGGAGTACCACGTGTGTGCCGATCGCCAGCGATTGAAGCAGGTGCTGCTCAACCTCGTGGCCAACGCGGTGAAGTACAATCGCGATGGCGGCACGGCGCGCGTGTCGTGCGAACAGGTGAGCGACGGCCGCGTGCGCATCGTCGTCACCGACACCGGGTACGGCATTGCCGCCGACAAGTTGTCGCGTCTCTTCACGGCGTTCGATCGGCTCGGCGCTGAACAGTCGGGGGTGGAAGGCACGGGACTTGGCCTTGCGCTCTCGAAGCGGATTGCCGAGGCCATGGATGGGTTCATCGGCGTTGCCAGTGATCCTGGCAGCGGCAGCACCTTCTGGCTCGAACTACCCAAGGCGGAGAATCCCCTTGCCGGGCTCGAGCCAATCAGTTCGCTGTCGTCGCGCGTGTCGGGTAGCCGGTCCGCGCTGCGACGGAGCTATACGATCCTCTACGTGGAGGACAACCTCTCCAACCTCACGTTGATGCAGCGCATCCTCGAACGGCGTGAGGACATCGAACTGATCACCGCAATGCAAGGCAGCCTCGCGCTCGATCTTGCGCGGCTGCACCGCCCGGATCTCGTATTGCTCGACCTGCATCTCCCCGACATTCCCGGTGAGGAAGTACTGCGTCAATTGCGACAGGCGCCGGATTGCCGAGACATTCCAGTGGTGGTGCTGAGTGCCGATGCCACTCCCGCCAAGGTGGAGAAGCTGCTCGCTGCCGGCGCGCACGAGTACGTGACCAAGCCCCTCGAAGTGAAACAGTTCATCACCATCCTGGACCAACTCTTTGCCGCGCGAGAAGCCGCATGATGATCAGTCCTGAAGTCCTGTCGCGTGCACGTATCCTCGTGGTTGACGACGAGCCGGCCAATGTGCGTCTGCTCGAGCGGCTGTTGCTGTCTGGTGGATACACGGAGGTGCGCAGCACCACCGACCCTCGCGAGGCGCTCGCGTTGTACGATGAGATGCGGCCTGATCTGATCATGCTCGATCTCCAGATGCCTTATCTCGACGGCTTTGCGGTGATGGAGGAACTGCGCACGCGCGTTGGCGTGGGCGAATACCTGCCGGTGCTCGTGCTCACCGCCGACACCACGCGTGAAACGCGCGACCGGGCTCTCTCCGGCGGCGCCAAGGACTTTCTCACCAAGCCGCTGGAGCGCACCGAAGTACTGCTGCGCACGCGCAACCTGCTCGAGACGCGCCAGCTTCACCTCGCGCTCAAGGACGAGAACAAGGCGCTCGAAGCGAAGCTCGTGTACCAGGCGTTCCATGATTCACTGACCGGGCTTGCCAATCGCGTTCTCTTTCGGGATCGCCTGGAGCACGCGCTCTCGCGTGTGGCACGTGGCGATCAGGCCGCTGTGCTCTTCATCGACCTCGACGACTTCAAGGGTGTGAACGACACCCTCGGCCACGCCGAAGGCGATCGCCTGCTCGAAGCCATTGCGGAGCGGCTGTTGAAGACCACGCGAGGGTGCGACACCGTGGCGCGCATTGGCGGAGACGAGTTCGCCGTGCTGCTGGATGGTTTGCAGGCCCACGATGACGCACTCATTGTGGTGGAGCGGATTTTTGAAGCATTGCGCCTGCCTGTCGCACTGCGGGGACGCGAGTTCACGCTGGGCGCAAGCATCGGGATTGCGTACGCGTCGGTGGACACCAAGCTCGACGAGCTGCTCCGCAACGCGGACGTTGCGATGTATCGGGCGAAGGCCGATGGCAAGGGCGGCTACGCCGTGTTCGAGCCCGGCATGCATGCCGCGTTGATTGCGCGCCTGGAAATGGAAGACGATCTGCGCCACGCGATGGATCGCGGCGAGCTGCGCGTGCTCTATCAGCCAGTGGTGGAACTCGAGAGCGGCAAGATCACCGGCGTGGAAGCGTTGGCGCGGTGGCACAACACAGGGCGGGATGCGACGCTCACGTCCGTCTTTATTCCGTTGGCCGAGGAGACCGGCCTGATCGTGCCCATCGGGCGCTGGATTCTGCGCGAAGCGTGTGCGCAGGCGCGCCAGTGGCAGCTTGCGTCCGCGGATGGCATCGCGCCGACGATGAGCGTGAACGTATCCGGCAGGCAGTTGCAGGATCCCAACTTCACCAATGATGTGGCGACGATTCTTGCGGAGACGCAACTCGCGCCGGAGCGGTTGATCCTCGAGATCACCGAGAGCGTGCTCGTTGCCAACACCACATCGGCGCTGGAGCGGTTGCACGAGTTGAAGTCACTCGGCGTGCGGATTGCCATCGACGACTTCGGCACCGGCTATTGCAACCTGAGCTATCTCCAGAAGTTTCCCCTGGACATCATGAAGATCGACCGGTCGTTCGTGACGAACATGGCGCAGAACGTCGGAGACGCGGCGCTTGCCAGCACCATTGTTGGCCTTGCGTCGCAGTTGAAGTTGATCACGGTGGCCGAAGGAGTGGAGCACATCGACCAGCGGAGCCAGTTGCTGACGCTCGGCTGCGACTATGCGCAGGGTTTTCTGTTCGCGAAGCCGGTGGATGCGGAGACGGTGACAGGATTGTTTCGGACGGGGGTTGCGGGGGCGATGATACGAGAGGCGGCTACCGCGGAGGCGTGAGCCCGTACGGCGTGTCCGCACGGCTTGTCCGTGCGGCGGCGGGCGGGCGGCGTGGACGTGAGGCGTGCTGCGGGGGTGAAGCGTGACGCGTACGGCGTGTCCGTGCAGCGGCGGGCGGGCGGCGCCATAGTCTGCTCGGCACGTGGGGGAGTTGGCAAGAGCGCATTGCGCACGATGCCAACGGTCTCCAACGGCCATTGTACGGCACTGGAGTTGTAGGCAACTACGGCGTACCATAGATCGCATGCTACGTCCTTACGCGACACCGCCGGCGTCATTCACGCGCCGGTTACGCTGGAGCGCACTCGCCGCCGTCGCCGGGCTTGGCGTTGCGTGTGCAAGCGCGCCGAGCAATCCGGCGCTCGACAAGTTTCCGCCTGGTGTCATTGGGCGTACGACGGTGGACTACTACGACGTCCAGGGCCGAAGCTTCGCCGAGCTGCGTGCCGAGATGCGGCGCGCGGGGCCGAAGATTGCCGACAGCAGTTTCGTTGGTGAAACGCGTTCGCCCATGCGGTGGTCGTGGAAGACCGAATCCAGCGGCCCGGCGTCGTGCTCCATCAAGGATGCGACGGTCACCGTCACTGCGCACATCCTGCTGCCGCGATGGACTCCGCCGGCGGACGCCGAAGCGGGGCTCGTCGCCGAATGGGAGCGGTTTACCGCGGCGCTCGAGACGCACGAGGCTGGACACAAGGACATCGCCGGGAAGACCGCGCACGATATCGCGGCGGGATTGCGCGGGTTGTCCACGCTGTGTTCGCAGATCAACACCAGGGCGAGTGACATCGCGCGCGTGATCGTCGAGAAAGGTGACGCGCAGCAGAAGGCGTATGATGCGGAGACACGTCACGGTTTGACGCAGGGGACGTCGTTTGGTCCGCGCTTGCTTGGTGGCTTGCTTGGTGGCGCCATGGCCGGCCGCGCGCCCGATCAGATCGCGCTACTTGCGAGCCCGCGCACGGGAACGGTTCGAGGCGTGTTTCGCAATTCGTTGGACAGCGCGTGGAGTGCAACACCGGCGGCGTACGCGGCGGCCGGACTCACCGTCAACGCGACCGACAGTTCGGCACATGCAGTGGGCGACTCGCTCACCGTTCGTGGAACGATTGCAGGAACCCCACTCGGCGAGGTTGTCGATTGCGGCGTGCTCACGTCGGGACAAGTTGCGGATTCGATTGCCGTCACCTTGTTCATTACGTCGCGGCTTGAAGCGACCGTGCCGTCGGGCAGCACGATGACCAACACGGTGCAGGCGTTTACGCGACCAGCAGGCGCGGCGGCGGTGGCGTGCCGGTCGCGCGGCGTGCTCGAGCGGCGGCTGATGGATGCACTCAGGAGCCGTTTGGCGGCTCGTTAAACGCGCGCGTCCGGGCCGGCGTCAACGAACAGATTCCGGCGCTTGAATGCCACCGGTGAGCTGCGAAGCAGGTGCACGCGCAACGAACGCAATGGAGCGGCGAACCATGGCGCCGGGAGCGGAGCGATGGTCCGCTTCGTTTCCGAGGGCCGTGACGGCGCGCTGAAATTGCTCGGATTTGGTGGCCATGCCCGGAGATTGCGCTGCCGTTCGGCAATGTCAATACGACCGTATTGACAGTCCGGGAGGGCGGGCGCGTTGGCATCGACCGAGGGGGCCTATTCGGGAATAGCATTCAACCATAGTTCCGGTTAGTGTATAAACAGGACTACAGCCCCTGGTTCTCCTTCCCGCGTCAAACAATGCCAGGCACCCTCACTCCGCGAACCTGGCAGTATGATCCCACGATCGACGCGCCCGCGCGATACAAGCGGGCATGCCGATACGAGGCATTCGTGCCGCACGAACTGTCCGGGCTTGTCGTGCACCTCGACGTCCAGCTCGCCGGTCTGATCTCCGAGGCCGAGCATTCGATTCGGCAGCTCAACAACGAAGGCGGGCCGGCGCTGAAGCCGCTCGCCCGTCTGTTGCTACGGACCGAGTCCATCGCCTCTTCCAAAATCGAGGGGCTGCAAGTTGGCGTTCGTGAACTCGCGCGTGCCGAAGCCAAGGCCGAATCAGGAATCGCACCCACCGCGACTGCCCTGGAGCTGCTCGCGAACATCGACGCAATGGTCCTGGCGGTTGATGAGGCGGCCGATGTCGAGCACTTCAGCGTGGGCGAGATCGTGGCCATCCATCGGCGTCTTCTCGAGCGCGCTCCCTACAGGCACATCGCTGGACAGATACGCACAAACCAGAACTGGATTGGTGGCAACGACTACAATCCGTGCGGAGCCGATTTCATCCCGCCGCCGCCGGAAGATGTCGAGCGTTTGCTCGCCGATCTCTGCGTGGCCATCAATGACGACACGCTCTCGCCACTCGTGCAGGCGGCGCTCGTGCACGCGCAATTTGAAACGATCCATCCATTTGGCGACGGGAATGGTCGCACCGGTCGCGCGCTGGTGCATGTCGTGCTGCGGCGCAGAGGCATTGCACCCCACTTCCTGCCTCCCATCAGTGTCGTCTTCGCCGGTGCCAGGGACCGCTACATCGGCGGTCTCACCCATTTTCGTGGCGATGATGTTGCCGAATGGCTCGAACACTTCGCCGTGGCGACGGACCGGGCGGCGCGTCTTGCGCGTTCGTACATCGGGGCGGTGACAACGCTTCAGGAACAGTGGCGCGACCTGCTCCGCGCGTCGGAGCGTGCACCGCGAGGCGACGCGGCCGCGTGGGCGATCATCGACATGCTGCCCGCACGCCCGATGATCTCGGCGCCTGTTGCCACCACTGTCATTGGCAAGGCCAAGAGCCGGATTTACGAGGGCATTGAGCAGTTGGTCGCGGCCGGCGTGCTGCTGCCTGTTTCCGAAGGGAGCCGGAATCGCTGGTGGGAAGCGACGGGATTGCTCCACTTGATTGGGCAACTCGAAGACGGCGAATTTACCGGCCACTGACTGGTCTATACGCCACCACGCGCGCGACCGTACGTTGATGTCGCACTTTCGCGGAGACCGCATGTCATGTTCGCGTAAACACGGCCATCGTAGCGCCTGGTTGGTCCTGCTCCCGCTGCTCGCATTCGCAGCGGCCTGCTCCGGATCGATCGCCGACCCGCGTCCCGCGCAGCAATCGGCTGCTACCGCATGGATCGCCGCGAGCGCGCACCCGCTGGTTTCGACGTCTCCGGGAGCATCCGACGCAGACCTCTCGTCACTCGCCGCCATTGTCGGAACGGCGCGGCTCGTGGGACTCGGCGAGGCGACGCATGGGTCGCACGAGTTCTTTACGGTAAAGCACCGCGTGTTTCAGTATCTGGTCGAGCATCTGGGGTTCACGGGCTTCGCGATCGAAGCGACGATGCCCGAGTCGTTCGCCGTCGATACATATGTCCGGACGGGCAAGGGCGACGCGGCCGCGCTGCTGTCGCACCTGCACTTCTGGACGTGGGACACACAGGAAGTCCTCGACCTCATCCTGTGGATGCGCAGCTACAACGCCGGCCGGCCGGCATCGCAGCAGATCGGATTCTATGGCTTCGACATGCAATATCCCGAGGTCGCGATCGATAGCGTGGCTTCGTACCTGGCCCGCGTCTCACCCGCAACCGCGCAGACGGTGGCCGCGGACTACGCGTGTCTCGCACCGTATCGCAACACGCCCGGCGGAGCGCTCGGCGCTGACTACACGCAGGCAGGCGCGAGCATCCACACGGCCTGTGAGAGCGGAATCGCCGACGTCCGCACCCAGCTCACCGCGAGTCAAGCGACACTCGAGCGTGCGTCGTCGGCCGGCGAGTTCGCGCTGGCGCTCCAGATGGCCCGCGTGGTGGAGCAGTGGGAACAGATGAAGACCGGGGCTCGGTTGCGAGACCAGTCGATGGCGGAGAATGTCGACTGGCTCCTGCGACGCGAGCCTGCGGGTGGAAAATTGTTTCTCTGGGCGCACGACGGCCACATCGCACGCGCGACGCCGGGAACATCGTTCGCCACGATGGGCGCGTACATCGCGCAACAGTACGGCGCGAGTTACCGACCGATCGGTTTTGCCTTCGGCTCGGGCTCACTCAACGCCGTGAGGCAAGCACTCGGTACCGGTGGCGCGTTCGTCAGCACGGGCTCTGGTGTCGTGCCGATGGTGGCGCCGGCGCCCATCGCCGACAGCTACGAGGCGACTCTCGCTAGCGCGTTGCCGCAGAGCTACCTGATCGATTTGCGCACCGCGCCGGCGGGCGACGCACAAGCGTGGGCGAGCGGGCCGGCGCCCATGCGACAAATCGGTGCGGTGTACGTGCCGGAACACCCCGAGCTGTTCTTTAGCCCGCACTCGTTGAGCGCCGAATTCGATGCCCTCATCTTCATCCCGGCGGTCACGGCTACGCGGCTGCTGCGGTGACCGCGCGCGTTGTGATCCACGAGGCCTGGCGGATGCTACGACGGCCCCCGCCAGATCCCGTAAATCACAAGCGCTGCAACGAGGGCGGCGAACGCCCAGCGCAGGTACTTCAGGCTCCGACGCTCGGGGCTACGGATGAGCGACGTTTGCTGAAGGCTCGCCAGGAGCGCAGTGGCGCGGTCATAGTCAGCGTCATCAACCGAAAAGACACAACCAATTGGGCCGCGCCCGGCGGCTGCATACGTGGGCGTGGTGGCATTGGCGTCGATGCCCGCCGTGGCCAGGGCAAGGCGGATGCTCGCTTCATGGGAGGCATCTATCGCACGAACAAGCTCACGCATGTGATACACTCTGCTGGACGGTCATTCGTGATAGCGGAAAGACGAGCCCCGATGAGCGTGAGCACGAGCACGAGCACGAGAGGGAGCCACCAGCGGGAGCATGAGCCCGAGCGTGGAGCTGCCAGCATTGAGCCGATCAGGGCTCTAGCTCGAGCTCGGAGCTAGAGCCCGAGCTCTGACATGCTCAGTGCTGGAGGCTCACGCTCACGCTCGTGCTCCCGCTGGTAGCTCAATCTCGTGCTCATGCTCAAGCTGTTGACTCAGAGGACTTCTTGCCACGTGTACTCCGTTGCGGCTCCGGCACAATCCTCTCGCCCTTCGCGAGCATTGCCACGAGCGTCTCGATCTTGCGCGCCCGGCCGGCGGCGGTCTTCATGTTGTTGGTGCGGAACGTCAACGAGAAGAGATTCATCTTGCCGAGCGTCTTGTACGTGGCGAGGGCGCGCGGATTGGCTTCGATGGCGGCGCGGAGGTCGGCCGGTGTGGTCGCGACCGACGCGCTGCGCATGGGGGCGTAGGCGGCATCCCAGCGACCATCCGCCTTCGCAACATCCACCTGGTGTTGCCCCTGCGGCGTCATGCGGCTGGCCTTTGTGAGTCTGGCGATATGCTCGCGGTTGACCTGGCTCCAGATGCTCTTCTTCGTCCGCGGCGAGAAGCGCTGGAGGAACGATCGCTCATCGAACGACTTGCGGATGCCGTCAATCCATCCCCAGCACAGGGCGACGTCGAGGGCCTGCGCGTGCGTGACGGTCGGAAGCCCCGAGACCTTCCTGTGAATGGTGATCCAGATCTCGGTCTCCTTCGCGTGATTCTTCGCCAGCCATTTCTCGAACGCCGCTTCGGTGCGGAACGCCTTGATCGTTCTCGGGTCGGGGACGACGGGGGCCATATCGGTGATTGCGCGTTGAAGTCCATTTTCGGTTCTGCTTCACGTTCGCCTCTGGCCTCGAAGGGGGCAAGACTCCGTAAAGCCGGGACGCCCCGGTTCGTATTGTTATAGCGCCGCAACGGCCTCGGCGGCGAAGATTCGGTCATCCAATACGCTCGCGGTCCGCGTCGAGCGTCATACGCCATCGCTGGAGAATCACGTGGGGACGTTGCTGCATTGGTTCACGAACCGACCGACCGGAAGCACAATGGTGGCGATTGCCGTCATTCTTGGGAGCGCCGCGGCATTGCCTGCCGGCGCGCAGGCGCCGGTGGCGACCGTGTTCGCGCCCGGGCGTATCTCGGGGCCGGCCAACGACGCCGACGCCGCATTCACCCCGGACGGCGACACCATCTACTTCTCGCGGAACTCCACCATCATGGTGGCGCATCGCACGGGCGCCACATGGAGCACGCCCGCCATTGCGTCGTTCTCCGGTACGTGGAACGACCAGCAGCCCACGATGGCGCCCAGCGGCGCGTTCATGGTGTTCGTCTCGAATCGCCCAATTCAGGCCACCGATGCCACGCGGCCACTCGGGAACATGTGGCGCGTGAATCGGGTGGCGGGCCGCTGGAGCGAGCCGACGCATCTGCCGGCAGCGATCAACCGCGACAACAGCACCTGGGCGCCGAGTATCGCGGGTGATGGCAGTGTCTACTTCATGGAGCGCGCAGCGAAAGGCGCGCCCTTCCGGCTCTGGCGATCACAATACCAGAACGGAGAGTATCTCGCCGCAACTCCGGTGTTCTTCGGCGACTCCACCACGCAGGACGTGGATCCCGCCGTTGCTCCAGACGAATCATTCATTGTATTCGGCTCCATGCATCTGGGGCCGAACGAGCACGAACGGTTGTTCATCGCGTTCAAGGAGAACGGCGCCTGGAGTCGTCCCGTCGATCTTGGCGACAGCGTGAATGGTCCGGACGACACGAACGAAGCGCGATTGAGCCCCGATCACCGGACGCTCTACTTCAGCGGCACGCGCACCACTCCCATTCGATTTCCGCGCACGCGTGCGCAGGCGGCCGCGGACCTCGCGCGGATTGAGAGTTGGGACAATGGAAACCTCAACATCTGGAGCGTGCCGCTGGCAACGTGGCTGGACGCACGTCACGAGTGATGTTCCGGACGACGATTACTTCTCGTCGTCCACCCATGCCTGCCGCGGGATTCCGGTGGCGATGGACACCCGCCACCGCGCGTGCACGGGTTTGACTCCGTCGTGGTCGTCGTCCCTCACGAGATCGAGGGCCTCAACGTGCTGGCCGGATGCGCGGCGAATGCTCTCGCGTTGATCGGGAGTCAACTCGAGTCGAATGGGTTCTTCTTCGGTCACGATATCTCCGATGGCGTTGGTTACTCCAATATTCGCCATTGGTGCATCACCGGCATGTCACGACTCTGTAAACCCGTGAGGCTACACGAACGTCCCCTCCGTTGGCCCGCGTGCCCCCTTGTCGATCTGGCGAATGGCGCCGAGGTGATAGGCGAGGTGGGCGATGCTGGAAATCATGCCGGTGAGTCCATTCGCCGGGACCTCGCGGTCCACACCGAGCACGGTGAGCCATGCATCCGACTGCGACACCAGGTCCTGCCGGATACCGTCCCACTCGGCCGCATCAACAACAGACGTCTTCCACGCTTCGTCCCACTTGGCGTCGGCGAAAGGATTCCCGCCCTTCTGCGCCCACTGGTTCATGAGCGAGAGTCCGTACGCCAGGTGCCGAGCGTGGGCGGCGATGGTGGCGCCACCGTGCACGGACGCCGATGCCTGTGCCGCTGACAGCCGGCCGAGCGAGCGGTGAAGCCCAACGTCTCCCGAGTTGAGCATGAACGCAAACCCGCCGTCGGGCGCGCCGTTGGCGAGCTCGGAATAAAGGGCGGTGAGTGATCCCGTGAGCTCCGCTGTCCGCATAGGGGGCCTGGTGGAAGAGGGTAAGTGCATCCGCGCCGCATCGGCGATGCCGATCCGCCTCGTTCAAGATAAGTGCCGAGGGTGCACCGTCACCAAACCACCACGAGAATGCGGCGCCCCCGGCACACGGCAGTGATCCCGGCGTGATGGCGCGAGCGCTTCGTTCCGACCTGAGATGGTTCACTCCCGGTCCCGCTTCGAGACACTCAACTTCCTGCTGACCAATCGGATCCCGCGACGACTCGCGACCACGCTCGCGGGCCGGATTGCGCAGGTCGAGAGTCGGTGGTTCACTCGCGTGGGCATGAACGTCTGGCAAGCCTTTGGAGGCAGCCTCGCGTTGCACGAGGCGGCGACGCGCGACTTTCGCAGCCTGGAGGCCGTATTCACCCGTCGCCTGCGGGCCGGCGCCCGCCGCATCGATCACACGCCGGAGGTTCTCACCAGCCCGTGCGACGCGATCGTCGGGGCACACGGCATCGTCCATCGCGGCACGGCCATTCAGGCGAAGGGCTACCCATATCCTCTCGAGGATCTGCTGCTCGATCCGGCGCTCGTGGAGCGATACGACGGAGGGCGCTTCGTGACGCTGCGCCTTCGCTCGAACATGTATCACCGGTTTCATGCGCCGTGCGACGGCCGTCTACGATCGGCGCTCTGGATTGCCGGCGATACATGGAATGTGAACCCGATTGCCCTCGCGCGAATTGAGCGGCTTTTCTGCAAGAACGAGCGCGTGGTGATCGACGTGGAGCCGACAGGCGGCGATTGCGATGTCACCCTCGTAGCGGTCGCGGCAATTCTCGTTGCGAGCGTGCACCTGGAGTGTCTGGCGACCCCGCTCCGCGCGCCCGCAGGTCGTGTCGCTCGTTACGTCTGCGACGCCACGGTCCGTAAAGGCGACGAGTTGGGCCACTTCAGGAATGGCTCGACGATTGTGCTGTTCACATCGCCCGGATTTGAGCCATGCAGCTCCATGGTGGAAGGAGCAACCGTGCGCGTTGGCCAAGCCCTCCTGCGCCGTCATGGCGCCCACTTCTCGAGCAACTCCCTCCCTCCTCGCGACCCCCAGCCATGAGCAACTCTGCCGCGCCGTCCACCGGGAAGCCATTGTCCATGCTCGAGGAACTTCGCCAGCAGCGATGGGACGACCACCGCTTCTATCACCAGAGCCGTGTGAACCAATCGCTGCACTTGCTGAGCGCGTGCACCTTTCTCTACAGCTACATGTTGATACCCTTCCGGCCGGCCACGGCCGCGATTCTCGGATGGATCGTGGCGATGTGGACGCGCCAGATCGGACACTTCTTCTTTGAGCCGCGCGGCTTTGATCACGTGAACGGCACAACCTTCGAGCGGAAGGAAGAGATCAAGCTCGGCTACAACCTGCGGCGAAAGGTGATTCTCCTTGCCGTGTGGATCGCCATACCGGTCACCATCAGGATGGAGCCGTCGCTGTTCGGGCTCGTGTCGCCATGGGCGGACTGGTCATCGTACGTCGACAGTGTCGGCATCGCGTGGCTCGCTCTCGGGTTCGGCGGCGTGTTGGGCCGATCGCTCTGGCTCGTTGTCACGCACGACGTGCGGACAGGCGCGGTGTGGGCGATCAAGATCCTGACCGACCCATTCAACGACATCCAGTTCTACTGGAAGGCGCCGCTCAAGCTCCTGCAAGGCGAGTTCATCGACCCGATGATCCACGTGCGCGAGCAGCACTGAAACACTCGCGAAGTATTCGACGCTTGATCGTCCGCGCGGTGAGCGCCGGATCACTCCACCACCACCCGTCGGCACGCATGGCCTCGGCGGCGGCGACCATCCGATCGCCGATGGCGCGCACGTCGTCATCCGTGAGATCGTGGCTCAGGATGAATCGGCCCGTGCCAATCCAACCCATCTGGAGCCCAGCGGCGCGCAGGTAGAACTGGTACATCCAGTGGTAGCGGCCGGGCTGCACGTAGCAGGTGACCCACACCGACGTCATGTTCGCGAGCCGCACCGGAAGCTGCGCCGCGGCAAAGCGGGCATTGATCGCGCGCGTGCGTTCATCCCACCGTTCGTCGAGATTGTGCCAGGTGCCCTGCGTGGCGGGATCGTCCACATGCCGCAGAAATTCGTTCATCGCGGTCATGACATATGGATGCGCGTTGAATGTCCCGCGCGCAAAGCAGATGTCGGCCGCTCGCTCCTCACGAAAGCGATGCATGAGTTCGTGACGCCCGCAGACCACGCCAACCGGCAAGCCACCGCCGAGGCTCTTGCCATAGGTAACGAGGTCCGCTGTGACGCCGAAGTATTCCTGCACTCCCCCGCGTGCCAGCCGGAACCCGAGGAATACTTCGTCGAAGATGAGTACGATACCGCGCGCCGTGCAGATGGCGCGCAGTTTGTGGAGCCACGCCGCATAGGCGTCCTTGTCGAAGCGCGCGGCCCGCTCGCCGGTGACGAGTGACGCGTCGCTCGGCGGCGCGACATTCGGGTGCATCGCCTGGATCGGATTGACGAGCACGCACGCGATATCGTGGCGGGACGCAAGCACGCCAAGCGTGCGCTCGCTCATCTCGGCGAGCGTGTGGAGGTTACGAACTCGCATCGGATTGCCGGGTCCCGCCTGGACGCCGTCCCACCAGCCGTGATACGCACCGGTAAACCGCACCACTGCCGAACGGCCCGTGTGATAGCGCGCAAGTCGCACCGCCTGCATCACCGCCTCGGTGCCCGACATGTGGAACGATACTTCATCCATGCCGGAAATTTGCCGCAAGCGCTCCACGTTCTCGACGATGACCGGGTGATACGGCCCGAGCACCATGCCGAGGTCGCGTGCGCGCACCACGGCGTGGTCGATTGCTCGCTTGTAGAAATCAGAACCGAAGAGATTCACGCCGTATGAGCCACCAAGGTCGTACGCCCAATTACCGTCGAGGTCGCAAATGCGTGATCCGTCCGTTGCTGCGGCGATGGTGCCGAGCGGCAACCCGCGATCGACGAGGGTGCGGAACTGGAACGGAACGCGATGGGCGTTGATGAAGTCCACGTCGGATATGGCGCCGCGGAGTTCGGCGCTTGCCTCGAGCGTACGGGGCGCCATGGACTGCAAGCGAAGACCGAGTTGCGTGAAGCCGTGCCGTCGCTGCGCGACGATGTCCTGCGGGGCGCCGTCCACGCCGAACGCGTCGCTATCCGTGTACTCGTAGCGAGGGATCAGGCGCGCGAGCCGGCTGGCCATGCGCGGATGCCCAGTGAGCGACGGATGCTTGGCGCGGGAGAGCTCGATGCGCTGGAAGGCGTGGTGAATCGGGTTCAGCCGTTGCCACCACGGATACCCCGGGCGGGCGAGTGGCGCGGGGCCGGCCGGGCCAGGCGGCGTTTGCGGCGCGCGGGTGGACCGTATCTGGCTGGAAACGCCGGGGCTGGTCGCCGCTATCGATGGCACAGCACGGTCATTTTCTGGGACTGGCGGCGCTGGAGTGTTGACGCGAGGGGGAATATTCACCGAGTGGCATCACCCAGAGGTCACGACGGTGTAAACCATTGGCCGAATGGGGGGGAGCGGGCCCGTCGGGAGCCCCATCGGCTATCCAATGGCGGTGGGGCGCGGACATGACCAGTTTCCCACGCGCGAGAATCGCTTGGCAAGTCTCTGCGTCGTGACCGCGAGTGTCGCGGCGGAGCCGTCAGCACGACCAGTAACGGTTACTCCTTTTGCCCGTCGCACTCGATAGCGAGACAGCCCTGCCCCGCGACGCACGCGATGCACGCGACCTGCGGTCGCGCATAGCGCTGGCGGTTGGCATCGGCCTCGCGTACTACCTCGCCGCCCGGCTTGGCTACGCCTTTACCATCCAGCCGGCAAACGTGGCCGTCGTCTGGCCGCCGGCGGGATTGCTGCTTGCCGCTCTCGTACTGCTGGACAGCCGCGCAAGACCACCTGTGCTCCTGGCGGCCCTCGTGGCTGGCTTCCTGGCCGACAGGCAGAATGGGTTGTCGACGCTGATTGCCGCGTCCGGGAGCGCCGTGAACGTGGTGGAGTCCGTGGTCGCCTCCACAGTACTGCGTCGCATCGTCGGCCGGCGAGCCACGCTCGGCTCGCTCCGCGATGTGGGCGCACTGGTGCTCGGCGCGGCGGTGGTCAGCAATGCGTGCACCGCGTTACTCGGGGCGTTCGTGATCACGCACGGGTCGCTCGTGAACTACTGGCGCGCGTGGCTGGTCTGGTGGGTCGGCGACGGCATGGGCATCCTGATGATCGCACCCGCGGTACTCGCGGGGGTGGATTTCGTGCGGCGTCGTGTACGCATCCGGCCGCGCCGCGCGATCGAGGCGGTCGCGCTGCTCGGCGGCGTTGGGGTGGCGGGACATCTGCTGTTTTCCATGCAAAGCGAATGGAGTGGGATCATCGGCGGGCCGGCGTACATCGTCTTTCCGCTGCTGATCTGGATTGCCCTTCGCTTCGGCCCACGGGGTGCGGCGTTCTCCATCCTCATCATGTGCTGCGTGACGGCATGGGACGCGGCGCACATCGAAGGACTGTTTGGCGCTGCCGGCGCGTCGCCGATGCGTCAAGTCCTCGACATGTATTCATACCTCGCCCTCGCGAGCCTCTCGACGCTCATTCCCGCCGCGATCCTGAACGAGCGGAGTGTGGCCGAGCGTGAGTTGCGGGAAAGCGAGAGCCGCTTTCGGCAGATGGCGGAGCACATCCGCGAAGCCTTCGTCATCGTGGACGTTGCGACCGGCAAGGCGCTCTACGTCAGTCCTACGTGGTCCGAGATATGGGGGCGAACCATCGAGCAGGCGCAGGACTATCGCAACTGGATCGACGCCGTGCATCCCGACGATCAGGCAATGGTGCGCGAGTCCCAGGACGCCGTGCGCGGTGGCGAGGCGCGCACCACGATCTTCAGGGTCACGCGTCCTGACGGCGTGATGCGGTGGGTGCGCTCGCGCATCTTCCCCGTGCGTGATGAAGACGGGGCCGTCTATCGTCTCGCCGGCATTTCGGAGGACATCACCGGCGTGCGTCGTACCGAGGAGCAACTCGCGCAGTCGCAACGGATGGATGCCGTGGGACGACTGGCAGGTGGCGTGGCGCACGACTTCAACAACCTGCTCACTGTCATCCTCAACTACTGCGACGCGCTGCTCCTCGATCTTCCGGCACCCGACAGCCGTCGCGATGACGTGACCGCTATCCGCGAAGCAGGGGAGAGTGCCGCGCGTCTCACTCGCCAGTTGCTCACCTTCAGTCGCAAGGAAGTGGTGCAACCACGCACCCTGCATGTGAACGCCGTGATCGAGCGAACGGGGACGTTGCTCACGCGACTCATTGGCGAGGACGTGGAACTGACGATCTCGCTCAATGCGCTCGTGGACAACGTGCTCGCCGATCCGGGCCAGCTTGAGCAACTCATCGTCAATCTCGCGGTGAACGCGCGCGATGCGATGCCGCACGGCGGGCGCCTGTCGATCGAATCGTCTACTGTCATATTCGACGAGCCTCCGAAGGACGATGGGGGCACGCCACTTCGTGCGGGCGAGTATGTCGGGATCACGGTGCGCGACTCTGGCGTGGGCATGGACGAGGCGACGCGTCTGAGGATCTTCGAGCCTTTCTTCACCACGAAGGGGGCAGGGAAGGGCACCGGGCTCGGGCTGTCTACCGTGTATGGTGTGGTGCGACAGAGCGGCGGCTTCATCACCGTGCAGACGGCCCTCGGCGCCGGCAGCAGCTTCAAGGTGTTTCTTCCGCTGCATGTGGGCGCGCAGGTTGACGCGGCGCCACAGGCAGACCTCGCGTCGTCGCTGCGCGGCACGGAGACCATTCTCGTGGTGGAGGATGACGAGTCCGTGCGTGCCATCGTGCGCGACGTGTTGCGCCGCCAGGGATATCGCGTGCTCGTGATGTCCGAAGGCGCGGCGGCGCTGGACCTCGTGTCCCGCTTCGAGGAGCACATCCACTTGTTGATCACGGATGTCATCATGCCGGGCATGAACGGACGTGTCCTGTCCGACCGGTTCAACAAGCTGCGTCCGGACGCGGGCATTCTGTTCGTGTCGGGATACACCGACGAGACGGTGTTTCCGCACGGCATTCTCGAGGCGGATGTGCACTACCTGGAGAAACCGTTCACCGCCGTGTCGCTGGGGCAGAAGGTGCGCGAAGTGCTGGACCGAGCGGGGCCCGCGGGAGCCTCCAAGGGATGAGATGGTCCGCGGCGATGCGCGGCCACTCTTGCGCATCTCGTATATGTTCTACAATATCACAGTTATGACGACATCCATCGGCTCACTCGAACTCGCCGCCCTCCTCACCGTCGCTCGGCTCGGCGACGATGCGTACGGACTTGCCGTGCGCCGAGACCTGTTGGAGCGCACTGGTCGTGATCATTCGGTGGGGGCTATCTACACCACCCTCCAGCGTCTGGAAGACAAGGGGCTGCTCAAGTCACGCGCCAGCGAACCGCTGCCGATTCGTGGCGGCCGGTCTCGTCGCCATTACATCCTCACGGGAGCCGGCGTGCGTGCGATGCGGGAGGCTGAACGGAACGCAGCCGCGCTCTGGGGCGGTCTCGGAACGCTTCGTCGGGGGCCCGCATGATGAACACCGCGAAGATGAGGCCGCGCGAGCGCAGCATGGCGGAGTCGTTTCTCATCGCCATCGGCACAGATGCCATGTTCGCCGAGTCGGTGTGCGGCGACCGTGCTGAGGAGTACGCGGAGCTGCGTGAGAGCAGGGGCATCGTGTTGGCTCGTTTGTGGTATGTGTCGGAGGTGCTGCGATCAACGCCGCATGTTGTGCTGCATGCGTTTCGGAAGGGAAGTCCGCGTGCGCGGGTTCGCCTCGCCGCATGCATTGCCGCCATTGCCGTGTTGCCGGTGACGGCGATGATTGCCTTGCAATTCCGTGACGGGCCACCGGCGCGCCTCATTGCTGATGGAGCGGATGCAGACAACGCCGTCATCGTCAACAACCTGGATTCTGTGCGGCTTGCGATGCGGGCGTTCGATGTGGCGGGACACCAACTCGCTGGCCAGGGACTCCGCTACGCCTGGCTTGCAGGTGTGCCCCTCGCGGTCACGCCATCGGGAGTGGTCACGTGCACCGAGGACGGCGACGCGCTGGTGGGTGTCTCACTCGGTGTAGTCACCGCACGGGTGGGCGTGCACTGCCGGCGCGTGAAAGAGCTGCGTGCCAGTTCGTGGATCGATTTCATCGAGGGTGACTCGGCGCGCGATCTTCCGTACGTGGCCATCGGCATGAACGATCACGCCGTGATGGAGTTGCGTGGCTCGGCGCGTGTGCTGGACATGTCGGTGGCGACGCTCTCCGGTGCCAGCATCAGGCCGAGGGGGGCTGGTCACACCGCGGTGGAGGTGCACGTGGGCGATCGTGGCGCGCGGATGGAGGTATTCGTGCATGAGCGCGTGCGCTCGTTTGAAGGGCTGCGCGCGGATCAGCGGTTCGTTGCCGTGCCGGTGCATCTGGCGCAAGGGGACACGATCCATCTTGCGTTGCCGGAGGGGGTGTTCTGGTTGAAGTACGTGCCGAAGCGCGCGGGCCTTGCACCGCCGAGTATCGATCTTGTCGGCAATATCACGGGGACGGCGAGCGACGGGTTGCGGGCGTATCTGTCGCCGCTGGAGGAGTATGGCGTGTATTGCGTTGCGGGCCGGGGCACGTCGGTGACAGTGGCGCACGGGATGTTCGGCGCGCGGAGCCTCGATGGGATCATTGCGTTGGAGCGAGTCGAGCCGTGATGGGTGGATGAGCGCGGCATCGTGACTGACGTTCCAACCTTTGCATCTCCTGTGAATTCAATAGGGATGGCCAGACAACTCGCGACTGTTCTCCTGGTGATTGGGGCGGCCGCGTGCGCAAGCGGAACGTCAAGCTCTCACGCCGATCTAGCTCGTCGGATCGACAGCTCACTGGTCGTGCCACTGTCGATCCCCGTTGCCGGCGAGCTTCGATGGCCCACGGCCGCATGGCTAAACGACGGGTGGGTAATCGCGGCGAGCCTGTTTCCAACCGGGAATCGACAGATCCCGCGCCGCGCTCTGTACTTGGCGAGCAGCCGTTCAGGGCTCTTGCCATTGCCAGACGGCGACTTCCTCTTCGCATACCCGCTTGTGCGAATCACATCGGACGGTGCACTGCACCTGTTCTGGTCCGAGGGGCCCAACTCGCAACTGCCGACTGGCTGGCCGACCACGTTCAACGCGGTATGGCATGCGAGTTACGCAGCGGGAAAGTGGACACCCGCCGAGCGCGTGATCCGTGGAACATGGCTCAATTGGGATTCGCATGCACCGCAAGTCATCGTTGATGATAGAGGGCGGCTGCACATGCTCATTTCTGTCGCGGATTCCGGCCGCGCCGAGGAGGTCTATCATCTCCTCCGCGACAGGGATGGATGGCACCGGGCGGGAACGGGCATGTATGGCCTCTACCCAGCGCTGGCGCACATCTCGGGCGGCCAATTGGTGATGGCCCTTGTGATGTACGACGGGAATGGTAAATCAAGTGGCCTCTACACACGAACGTCTACCGACTATGGCAGCACGTGGAACCAACGGGTGCGCGTACTCCCCACGACGGACACGACTGCTGTCTACCATCCGCAACTGCGATTCGTTCGCGATACCCTCTACCTGGGTTGGACCAGTGTTCGGAAAGAAGGGGACATCTGGCGCCTGAGCAAGCGTGGCATGCGGACGGTGGCGGATACAGAGGCCTGGCTTCCCCCCGTGAGCTCGGCACCAATGGAAGGGAGGATCGTGAACGCCATGTTCGCCGTGCATGGATGCGGCGATGTTCGTGCCTTGGCAGAAATCTTCACGGGTCGCATGAACCAAGTGCGCGTTATTCATGTGCACGAGAGTCAGGCAGCGATCGAAAAGGCATTTGGCGACGAATTCATCATGGCACCGCACACCGAGCAGACGAGCGACCGCGTCATACAAATATGGAACGCCGTTCTGCCGCGGACGGATTCGCTACGACCCTTCTTTCGAGAATACGCGACCTGCCGTTGACGGGGGTAGACGATATGGGCGCTGATGGGACGCAGTTTATCTGGAGGGCACGAGCGCGGTTGACGCCGCCGGTGATCACCTGGCCCTCGCTGTGGCAGTAACTGCAGACCACGTGCTTGCGTTGGAGCGGATCGAGCCTGATAGGCAGGCTTACGCCGTCATCGCTGCCGCGTTGAGCATGCCGACGCACACGGACATTGCGGCGAGGAAGATGCCTGACGCGACCTTGCCTTGATGCACGTCTGACGACAAGGCAGGGAGGATGAGCCGGCTGGCGCCGTATGCCACCAACTGTGCAACCAGGGCCACGCCGCTCCACAACAGCATGTCGTGTACGCCTTCGCTCTGCGATACAGCCTTCGCGAGCGGAATGGTGTAGCCCAGCAGTGCGCCACCGAGCGAAATGGCAGCCGCAGAGTTGCCTTCGCGGATGAGCTGGAACTCCCGATGAGGGGTGACCATCACGTAGATCGCCACGAACACCACCGTGGCCACGATCGCGATGCCGAAGTACACCAGGTGAGCAACGATGGCCGCGGAATAGTCGAACGAGCTGATGTCCATCGGGTCTCCTGTCGGGGTGAGGACTGCCGTGGAGTCTACTGCCGCTTCATCGTCATGGTCCAGAGCTGCTTCCATTTAGTGCCGCTCTTCTGGGATTGCGCTACGGTGTAGTCATTCTCGTTCAGCGCTGACCAGACAGCCCTGATCTGGACCGTGCCCTTTGGCGTGTCGTAGTGGCTGGGGAATACGAGTTGGCCTGGTGCGGGGTTGACGACGCCCGTGATCACCTGGCCCTCGCTGTTGTAGTAGCTGTAGACCACGCGCTTTTGCTTTGCGTCCCAGCTATAGATGGTCTCCCCCTCATACGGGCCCGCGCCGTGGCGGACGACGTGCCGGTCGCGAATGAACTTGTGGTCGAACACCCAATCGAAGCAGTGCTCGTCGGTCTGCTTGCCGTCGGGAAAGGTGCCGACCCAGCAGTGGCCGACGAGCGGTTCGAACGGCTTGAAGCCGGCGACCTGCTGCGCGGACGCGCTGTGCGCCGCGACTGTGGCCAGCGTTGCGGCAGCGAGAGCGAGGAGGATTTTCATGACACGGAGTTTCGGACACCGCGCATTCCGGCGCCAGAGAACGACCGCTTGCAACACGAAACCGACCGATCGCATCACGATAGTCCCGGTCGTGGATGAAGCAACGCAGCCTTCTCGACATGAAAACCCTACCCCTCCTTTGTGTAGCCGCGGGCACCGTTCTTCTCGGTGCGCCATCCATGCCAGTTTCGGACATCCGGCATCAGACCATACTCGGCGTGAGCGCCGACACCGACTGGGTTGCAGAGGAGCTTCTGTTCCCGGGCGCGCCGCAACTCACCATACCAAAGCTCGACAACGAGACGCGAGACTACCGGTTCACGTTGCGCGGTACGGGTGCGGACACCTTGGTGCGCGATCTTGGAATTCGGCGCTCCGAACAACGGCTCTCCTCTCGCAACGGCCAGTCCGTGGTGCTCCTCGTCACACGAGCGCTCGGCAGCGTCCTGCCAATATTCAGCGACAGTGCACTGGTGGTCCAACGCACGTTGTCGCCGCTGTCGGAGATGATGCAATCCGGGTCGACGGTGTCCCACTTCGAGTACGCCGGCGCAAAGGTTCGATTGCGGGTGACAAAGCCGGACTCGGCCGACGTAACGGCCGAGCATACGTATGAGGTTCCCGTCTTTCACTTCAATGAACTGGACCTCGTGATCCGATCAATTCCGCTGCGAGCGGGATATCGCGCGATCCTGCCGCTTTACTCGGAAGGCACTGATGTACTCGAGATGGATTCGGTGCGTGTGGAGGGAAAGACCCCCGCAGGTGCATGGCACGTCCGGTTTGCTGATCCTGCGATCGTGATGACGTACGAGCTTGACGCCACCACGCGCGAGATCCTCAGCCAGGAAGTCTTCCAGAGGAAGTCCCGACGCAAGGTGACCCGGGTGGCGGTGCCCTGATCTCGGCCGCGACATCTCACTCCCTACAAAATTCGGCGCCCCATCAAGTCAGCGCAACTCGGCGCACGTTCGCGGAATGTCGCCACAGCACCAGCGTCGCGACAATGAGTCCGACGTTCTTGAGTGCCGAGGCCAGCGGCGTCATCGGGATCAGCGTGCCGAAACAGCCGCAGTTCTCAGACCCCTTCAATCCGAGCCACAGTGTCGCTCCGAGGAAGGTGGAAAACAGCACCACCAGTGCCGGGTACAGCTTCGGAAGCCGAGGCTCCGGCAGCAATAGCAATATGGCAGCCGCCAATTCAACAATAACGAGACCCCCGAGTAGATTCCGAGCGATCGCGTCGGGAAGTCCAAGCTGCATGGCGAACAGGATTGCGACCGCAGCAAAATCAAAGAGCTTGAGTAGCGCCGATAGTGCGAGCGTGACCGCAACGAGCACCCGCAATGCCGTCATGAGAGCTTCATCGAAAGAACCGCGACAATCCACTGGATTGACGTGAGCAGACCCCATGTGGCCATGACCACGAGGATTGCAAGACGACGGCGTACGCGACACATGTCGGCCAGCATAAAGATGACGGCGCCAATCCATGCCGCCTCGTAGACATTTAGCAGGCTCAAGAAGCTGTACAGCGGACTCTTTGCGTCGAGGGAGCCACGAAACAGGCTGGCAAGCGAGTTCGGAACAAGACTGAACGACGCCATGTCGACACGGGCGATGTCGATACTGGCGAGGTACAGCGCTCGCATGCTGGCTTCCCACAGGAACGCAACGTATCCAAGCGTGGTCGTCCGGAAGAGTGCGCTGAAAGCGATCTCGTTGGCGCCAAACAGGTACAGGAACAACTGCAAGACGAGAGTGACAAACGCGATGCGCAGTGCAAGCAACAGCGGCGTCGCGTAGTATCCCCATGTTGCTGTCTGCCGAAACACATCGAAGTTCCGGTCGATTCGCGCGGCTTCAAGTCGCCCATCAAGCAAGCGATGGTAGACTTCACGGGTGACGATGTGTTCGTTTGTGAACCACGCGAGCCCGACAGTAGCGCAGGTGACCAGGGTGAAGATGTGCCATGTCTGGAATCGAAACGAGGCGGGCCGCGGTACGGCGACAGCGAGCGAGTCATTCATCGATGGAGCTCCCGACGGAGTGCAGCGTCATACGGAATTGGCGAGCCGCCCAGAGTTGCTGAAATCGGGTGGGCGTATCAAGCAGGAAGTCCGGGCTACCGTCTTCGATGACGCGACCATGTTCGAGTAGATACACGTGATCGACCGCGCGTAGTGTGTTGAGGTTGTGTGATATCACGAGGACTGCGTGCCGTTCCGCATAGTTCGCGAGGACGTCGAAAACGAGTGTGGCGGTCTCGATGTCGATCGCATTGATGCCCTCATCGAGGATGAGCACAGCTGGCTCATCGAGCATGGCACGCATGATACCAACGATCTGCCGTTCTCCTGATGAGAGGTGGCGGCCTTCCTCGCCGAGCAGCGTGTTGAGGCCCCTGTCGAACCGCGCGAGAAAGGATCCGAGTCCGATTGCGTCAATCCGGCCGATCAGGTGCTCGACGCTTGGGACGGCGCGCCCCAGGACAATGTTGTGCGCAAGACTGCCGTTGAAGATCTTCACGGTTTCCGGAACAACCGTCACGTTGCGGCGATAGCTCGCCAGCGAAATGGCCTCCGTCGCGGCCCCATCGATGGTGATGTCTCCACTCGTGGGGGCATACTTTCGCTCGAGTAGCCGGACGAGTGTGGTCTTGCCGGCACCGCTGGGCCCCCAAAGGCCGGTGAGTCGACCCCGTTTGATCGAAAGTGAAACGTCGGAGAGCAATTCCACGCCGTGCGCCCAGGAAAAGCCGACCCGCCTGACGTCGAGCGCGTCACCGAGGGTGAAGTCCAGATCTCCACCCGCTCCTTCCGGTTCGGCAAGCAACAGATCGAACAGCCGTGTTGCGGCGACTACGGCGCCCTGAAGAACAACGGTACCCTCCACAAGACGGCCGATGGACGGCAGCATCATCGCAATGAGTGAATACGCTGCCATCATCGCACCAAGGGTCAGCTCCGAACGCAACACGAGTCGTGCCGACAACATGAGTGCCGCGACCACGAGCAACCCGCCGGCTGACTCGGCCACAAGCGACGTCCGTGCCTGCGTCAGGGCGAGACGGGTCGAGCGATCCTGAAATCGCTCGTACGCGGCGGTTGCGTGTCCGGCGAAAGCCTTGCCCGCACTGAAGCTGCGCACGGCTTCGATGCCTTTGAGCGTGTCGATGTAGGCGCCTTCAACGAACGCATAGCTGCTCATGACGTCCGCCTGCTCGCTTCGCACTGTCCTCATGGTCGACCACAGGACCACGGCGTAGAACGGAACAGCGACAACGGCGACCAGGCCGAGTGCAGGCGTAACCAGATATACGAGGAGTACGGAGCCGATCAGTACGAACACGTCGATCAGTGCGACGCCGAGCACGCGAATGAGCGCGGTCTGGATACGCATGCTGTCGTTCAGGCGTGCCGTAATGTCTCCCGTCTTCCGCGTGTCGAAAAACGATACTGGAAGGCTCAGGAGGTGCGTCAGGAAATCCGTCGTGATGTCGATGCTGACGCGCCGATTGACCTCGATGAGGAACCGTTGCCGCAGATAGCCGGTGAGCGCCCGGAGTGCCTGGAGGATGAACAGCGCGACGCCGGCCTCGAGCACGAGCGTAAGCCGGTGTTCCGGAAGCAGGCGGTCAATCAGCAGTTGGATGAACAGCGACGTCAGGAGCCCAAGCGCGGTATACACGACGCCGAGGAAGAGTGACTGCGACACGACTGTCTCGTGCGTGCGCAAATACCGGCCCATCCATGCGAGAATCCGCGGTCGTGGCTGACGCACGAGTGCTTCCGTGGGGACCAGCAGCACCACGGCACGCGTCTTCCACATCGCCAGGAACTGGTCGCGTGAGACCCAGCGCAGGCCGAGGGCTGGGTCGCCAAGACGAATGCGGTCATCGAGCATCTGATACACGACGACATAGTGCTGGCCGCCGTCCGCGAGGGCGACGTGCGCAATGCAGGGGAGCGGCTCTCGGCGGAGATCGTCATAAGTGCCCGTGGCGCCGTCGGCGTCAAATCCGATGGCACGGGCCGCTGTGACGAGCGACAGCATTGTGCTTCCGCGCACGTCGGTACGTGCCAGTGTTCGTACACGGGGCATGCTAGCATCCCCACCCCAGTACCGCACCACACTCAGGAGCGCGGCCGGTCCACAGTCGGCACGATCATACTGCCGGACTACCGGGTGACGCCGTCGGAACATGCGACCAATGGCCGGTAACATACTATTGCGGAGAAGCGGCACCGTCGTCCGTATCGAGAGCGAGAGGAGGATTGCCGATCAGGCGGCGGCGCAGGCGCGCCGCCGTCCGATCGGAACTACCAGATGTTCCGGTTCGTTCAACTAGCGGTGGACGGGTTCACGACGATGCACGCAATGCCCGCGGCAATTCCACCGATGAGTCCAAAGCAAATGCCAACGCCGATGGCGAACGCACATGCCATGTCACCACCGTCGCCGCCGACGATGTGTTCCTGTTCCACTGCGTTGAGTCTCTGCATGAGAACCTCCCTGAGGTGTGGGTGAACGCAAACGCGCACGGACGCGGACGTGCGCAGTAGGTGGACTTCGGCGAAACATCCCCGAAGACCGCGCCAGATTTGCTAGTTGGCAGATGTCATGGGCGAGACCAGGAGTTCGATCCGGGTCTCGCCGTGGAACGTGCGCTCCAGACGACCTCGCGCATCGAACACGTAGATGGCCGGGGTAACCAGGGGACCAAACACGCGACGGAATGCGGCGGCATCCACCATTGCCCATGTCACGTTTGGTGACGTGGCGAGCAGCGGCCATCGGCGGGCGACGTCCCGCATGGACAAGGAATCCTCGGCAGTCAGCAGATAGAGATGCGTGCCGGCAAAGCGAGAAAGCTGCCTGTCCATCTGCGCGAACTCATATGCACAGTGGCCGCAATGCGTATCAAAGAGCACGACGAGCGGACGGGCGCGTCCGTCCGCAGCAAGTGTGTTCGAACCTCCTGACGCGCGGTACCTGAGGGCTGGAAGCGGCATTCCGACACCAAGGGGGGCAGCCTGAAACGCTCTGGTCCCGAGCCAAAGTGTCGCCGCACCGATGACGCCAAGCAGAAGTCCGGCAATGGCACGACGCATACGTACGGGGGCCTCGCGGTGAACGCTGCCAGGGTTGCATCAAGCACGGCGGCTGAGTGGCGAGGAAAATAGAGGTGGGTGAAGCGATCGCAAGTGCCGCCGTGCCGGATGTCGATTAGAATTTTCTAATCGTAACCACGGCAATAGTCCCCTTGTGTGATAGTTGTATACGCATCGAGTAAAGGAGTGAGCAATAAGAGTGTCATGGTCGGTGAATGACGATGCAAACACGCTGCACTGATAGCGGGCAAGTGACACACGAACGGTTACGCAATGTTTCGACGATGATGCCTTGCGTGTCGCATGCAACCGCTAGATATTCGCGCCGCTTACGTCACGCTAAAGCACTGCGCTCGTGGGGAGCCGATCACTGCGGCATGTTCACTCATTCATAAAAAGGGACCTATGACCAAGCTCTCAATCGATGGGTTGGCAGGTATTCAGGGGGGAGATTTGACGAGCGACATCGATGCGTTCTGCGCCGGCGTCGCACTTGGCGCGCTGTTCAATCCAGTTGCGGCCGCGCTTCCCGGCGCGTTCTGCGTCGGCTGGGGGATCGGTCGACTCTTTTAGCTAGAGCACGAGATGTAGTATTGTTCGGATAGCGTGCTCCGTTCCCCACGGGCGACTTCATCCAATGCGGGATTCATGACGGCTCTGATTTTCACGAGCGTTTCAAAGCAATTCAAGGCGCGATCGATCCTGTCGTCTGTGAGTATCCAGATTGCCGCAGGCAGCGTCGTCGGATTGATCGGTGACAACGGCGCAGGAAAGACCACGCTCTTGCGACTGGCCGCTGGTGTTATGCGTCCGACAACAGGGACGGTGCGTGCCTTTGGCCAGGATCCATATCGCGATAGACGGAAGACGGGGCGGCGGATCGGAGCGATTCTGGAGAAGCCCGGCCATTACGACGAATGTTCCGTGCGGCGTACCCTGACCTTCTGGTATGGGTTTTACGGTGACGATGGTGCAACGTCGGCGGCGGTAGACTCGGCGCTCGACCTGCATGGTCTCCGTGATGTCGCCAACGAGCCGGTGGGTCAATTGTCACTCGGCTACCGTCATCGTGTCGCGCTCGCACGGGCGGTTCATCCCGCAGCGGAGCTTGTGTTGCTGGACGAACCGTTCGACGGCCTTGATCCTCGGGCGCGAACCGACTTCAAAGGTGTGCTGCGCACGAACGGCGCATCGAAACGCACTGTCGTGTTCAGCAGCCATAATCTTGGGGATGTAGAGGAACTCTGCGATTACGTCCTGTTGCTTCAGGACGGGTGTGTCGAAAGGCTCGACAACGTGAATGCGTTACGCGCACGCGCCACGGTCGACAAGCATGCGAGCCTGGACGAAGTGTACGCCAACGTCTCGGCCAATCGACATGGGCTGACGGCATGACGTTGCGATCGCGCTCCCTCACGCTGCTCGTTCGGCATGATCTCCACACGTTGCTCCGCAACCGAAAGTTGCTGGCCAGCAATAGCGCGGGAGTGGGGCTCATCATCCTGCTCCTCATGGTCAATGTTCGACACCAGTCCGGATCGATTCTGACCGGCATGTTCGTTTTCGCCATCCTTGTGGGAGCGGTGGTCACACCGCTCACCGTGGCCGTGCATTCATTGGTGGGTGAACGAGAACGACGAACTCTCGAGCCCCTCATGCTGTTGCCCCTGAACGTCGAAATTCTTCTGTGCGGGAAGCTCCTGACGACGCTCCTCTTCTCGATGCTGACGGTTGCCATCGTGTGGCTGGTGATCGGGGCCGGAGCGATCGCTCGCGGCGCGACCGTCACGCCGTACGTCTTCACGCGTGAAGCGGCGTACACGACCTTCATTCTCGCGCCCATAACAACCATCCTCTTCGGCACTGTCGCGCTCATGGTGTCCGGGCGGGCGCGAGACGCCCAAACGGCCCTTGCAACCTGCCAGCTCCTCGTCGCGCCCGTGCTTCTGGTGATGCTCGCCATGTGGATGGGATTCATCGCACTCAGTCCGCATTTCCTGCTCGTCGCGGCGGCGTCACTTGCGGCCCTCGGCATCGGGGCAATCGGGCTGGCCATTCGTGTCCTGGATCCGGAGCGACTGCTTCAGGAGCAACGCTGAACCTTCACGAGGGACGAATCCCTTCGATGCGCGCCAGCGGGCGTGATGGCCGAGGGCGTTCCCTGAATCCAGCGCTCCGTCTGTGGTGGCAGGTTACATGTCGAACCTGGCAGTACGAGTCTGTGCCGCTCATGATTGCCGCCGCGTTTGGCGCTTGGCTTGCATCGATGGTGTTGGGCGGGGCGCCATGGCCCACGGGCAAAATACTCGGCGCCATTGGCGTTGCGTCGGCGGGTGTGTGGCTCGCGCCGCTTCAGAGGAGCACGAACATCCTCGAGAGTCCTCGGTTTCTGCTGCTGCCGGACGACGCGCGCGGCTCGTTTTTCGTGCGTGCCGTCATTGGCCGGCCTCTTCGCGCCGTACTCGCCGCCGTCACACTCGCCATCAGCTCAGCGGCGGTCGTTCGACCGGCCGTCGGTTTCATCTATGACATCACCGCGCTGGCCTGCTGGATAGCCATCATCGTCGCCCTTGCCCAGCTGGTCGATGACATCGAACGGAGCCATCCATCGGCAGCGGTCCTTCACGTCATACCGATCATACTCATTGGCGGTATGCTGCCTGTCTTTGGTACTGGGCCGGGGCCCCGTAACGCACAGCTCGTGATAGTACCGCACGCGGTACGTTTCCTGTTCGATGGCACCGGTGCCAAGCCGGCGCTCGTCGGCCTGATGATCGTCGTGCTCGTGATGCTGGTCGCCGTCGCGCGCTGGATTGAGACGATCCCAGTGCTGCCCCGGGCGCCGATCTCCGCGGGCCGCCGGCACCGTCGAGCCGACAGGCTCATCGCCCGGATATTCTCTCGCAGTCCCGCTGCATTGGCGATGGCCGCTGCCCGCACTACACGAGTTCGTTCATTGCAAGTCGCGGTCTTTGGATCGGCGGTGTGCATATGCCTTGCGATCCTCGCCCGCGTACCCGCACTCGCACTGTTGTTCATGGCGCTCTGGCTGGCTCCGCTCTATAACACGCTTGGCGCCGATGTCCCACTGGAAGGTATTCTGCGCTATGTGCTACTGGGAGTAACCACCAAGCGAGCCACGACGTACCAGCACATGGTCATGATTGCGGTGCTCACCGGTACCTCGCTGGCCATCATCGTCGCCGCCCTGGCGGCCGACGCGCTGGCCACGCCAATCGTCGGACCGCGGACGCGCTGGATGTACATGGTTGTGGTGGCATACGCAGAATCGGCGCTCCTGCTCATGAGCATCAGCGGTGCCTGGTTTTCAAGGCGGCATGCGCGTGCGGTGCCATTGACGGCGATATTTCCCTCGCGAGGATATTCCAGATCCGCAATCACCGAGTTGCTGCAGTTCGTGAGCTGGATCGTGACTGTGGCCATGGCGGCGGGCCTCTTCCAAGGTTCGTTCATCGTGCTGCGAGACATTGTCGTGGTGGAGACCCATTCGAGAATCCTTCTCACAACCTTGATGGCGACGATGATGTCCGCAGCTCTGTATGCGCTCAATAGTCTGAGGAGCGGGCATGCCGCCGGCGATTGACGACGCGGATTCGGCCGCGATCGTGCTGCGCGACGTGAGCGTGAGCTATGATACCGCGCTTGTGCTGGATCGCGTAACGTTCAGTGCGCCGGCCGGTACGATAACCGGCCTGCTCGGTCGCAATGGCGCCGGCAAGTCGACCACCATTCGGATGCTGGCTGGCCTGCTTGCTCCTGATACCGGCGAGGTATCGGTTCTCGGAGGTCGTTTCCCGGAGAACGGACAAGCAATCCGCATGCGTACGGGCTATCTACTGTCGGACCCCGCCCTCTTCGCCTACTTGACCGCTGAGGAGACCCTGTGCTTCGTCGGCGAAGCCTATGGGCAGTCGCGCGACGAAGCGCGTCGACGAGCACATGAGCTGATCGCATACCTCGAACTCGATGGCGTCGAGAGCCAATTGGTGCAGAGCTATTCGACGGGAATGATGAAGCGCCTCTCCCTGGCTGCCGCGCTGATCCATAGCACCGACCTGCTTGTTCTCGACGAGCCGTTCGAGACGCTCGACCCCCTTACGGTCCGGCGTGTGCGACATCTGCTTCAGGCGTATGCCAAACGGGGTGGTACTGTTTTCCTGAGCTCTCACCTGATCGCGAGTCTCGAGGAAATCTGTGATCGGGTGGCTATCCTTGAACGAGGACGCCTTGTCCTGGAAGGAACCATGGACGCGGCGAGGGCACAACTCGCTACGAGTCTTCCGGAGGCGTCGCTGGAGGAGATCTACGCGTCGACGGTAATCGAGCGCGCGGCCGGACTACCGACGTGGATTGCCTGATCCGGGGCGACGGCAAGCGGCCTGCATCGCTTGTTGCGAGCACCATTGCCTGATGGCGCAAGGGCGGCCGTTTCGTGCTCGTCGCGCCGGTCATAGCGATTACGTACGTGATTGCGCGCCGGAGCAATCACGGGGAGTCAGAAGGAGCAGGGAACGGCCTGGATGGTGCGGGGTGTCAAGCAGACCTCTCGCCGCCTTTGCCCGACGCAATGAGCGCTCTTTCCCCAATCTCCGTACTCTTCCTCGCAGCGGGAGTACTTGCACAGCTTCCTGCGCCGGTGCACGCGCAAACGCCCACCCCGCGGCCGCCGGTGGTACGAGCCACTGACGAGTTGGTGGGCGAATTCGCGATGGAACAGGAGACACGCGAACGCTGGATGCACGGCCGCCAGTTGCCACGCTTCTCGCCCTTCGCGTTGAAGCATGCGTGGATCTTCGTGGATTCGCTTCGCGGGACTGCCGCAGCACGGCAGATCTACCTGACAGTTGGGCGCTCCGTCCATGGTCGTGACTCGGCGCGCATCGTCGTTGGCGCCACGGGACATGTGACGCATCTCGAGGTGGGCCAACCACCGTTTGTGCGACAGGGACCGGGATATCCCGGCGACTCGGCGCGTTGGGTCGCCTTACAGCGCGGGCCGGGCGACGATGGTGTGTCACTCATCGACACGCGTCTGTGGGATTTCGTGCCGGCATTTCCGCAGTCGGCACCGCGCGTGGGCATGCGCTGGAGTGACACGCTGGCGCGAGTGGCCACGAGCGGCCCGTTTCGCCAATCGCTGCAAGGCAGGCGCACGAGCCGCGTCACGGGCGACGACCTGCCGTCCACGACAAGGTGGACCGTGTCTTCCTGAACGGCGATAGTTTGCCGGACGCCATTCGGGCGAAGGGGCAGACTGGGCGAAGCGCGACGTGCGGTTGGCCGGCGTGTTCTACACCGTGAAGGGGCTCCGCACATGGGGGCGATTTGTCAGCATCGAGGTAACCGACTCCGAGCGTACCGCGCGAAGTGAGGGGCAGCTACCGGCGCAGTATGCGGCGGGGACCACGTACTACCTCATGGAGCTCAACCGCGAGTGGGTCATCGTGGCCGAGGACGCGTGGGTGACGTGAGCGTGGGTGGTTGAACGGCCAGCAGGCTGTGAGGTCCGACTACTTGGTGCGGCTTTGACATCTGATGATTGATGCATTAGCATCAGATGCATGCGTACTACACTCGACATCGCGGACGATGTACTCCAGGCAGCCAAGGCGCGCGCGCAGCGAGAGCACAAGACGGCGGGGCAGGTCGTGTCCGAGTTGCTACGTCAGGCGCTCACTGCGCCCCAGCCGTCCGTAGTGCGGGAGCCAAGGGCGGTGTACGGTTTCAAGCCGTTCGCCCCACGCGGCGGCCTCATCACCAACGAGTTGATCGATCAGCTGCGCAGCGAGGATGCCTATTGATGCGTTCGTTGCTCGACGTCAATGTGCTGATCGCGCTGCTCGATTCCGATCACGCATCGCATCACGGCGCGCTCGCGTGGTTCGGTGATCACGCGAACGAGGGATGGGCCTCGTGTCCCATCACGCAGAACGGCTGCGTGCGGATCATGTCGCACCCGGGATATCCGAACGCGCGTTCCGTGAACGAGATCGTGCGACGTCTTCGTGCGGCTACCGGCGACCGGACGCATGAGTTCTGGCCGGACGACCTGAGCGTGCTCGACGAAAGCGTGATCGAAGCGACGCGCATTCATGGGCCGCGACAATTGACCGATATCTACCTGCTAGCGCTCGCCGCACGAAACGGTGGCCGCCTGGTGACATTCGATGCTTCCATCGCGAGCAGCGCGGTGAAGGGTGCGACGGCAGCGCACCTGCTGCACCTGTAGCACACCGGATATCAAACGCAGGGCGGGTGGCGGCATCGGCTGCCGGCATCCCATAAACGTCTCGCCCGGCTCACTCACCATTGAAAGCTGGGGCAGTATAGATAGCAAACCGGGATTGGGCGGCATCGCACTATCGCGCGATGGAAGATGGGGCGGCAATAGAAGGGCAATCCGGCACACCGGCACAGCCGTCAAAACGCCAAATAGGCCCGGTGACGGCGTGCGACCTCGACACGCGAAGATGACAGCGCGTTTATCAATGCGAGACGTGTGAATATTCATGCGCGTGCGACCGACATTGGAATAGGCGGACTTCCACTTTGGCAGCTCCTCCCATCCTTCGACACGCACGCGGCAACAATGTCCTGGTTCCTCGACCTTCCGATCCGGCGCAAGCTGTTGATCGCGTTCTTCTCCGTGGCAGCAACGACGCTGGCCGTGGGCGGCGTGGGCTTCTGGTCGATGAACAGCATTACCAGAACGAACGACGAGCTGACGAACAACACGATGCCCGCACTGCTCGGCATCGATGAGCTGAACACCGACATCTCTGATCAACGCCGTCTGGAGCTGGCCTTGACGGTCAGCAAGATGTCGCACAACGACGTGGCGTACCGCGAGCGACTTGCGGACTATCGCACGCTGATGACCACGATGGACCAGAGCCGGAAGCGGTACGAGTCTGTTCGCCACACTGCTGACGAGGACGCAATCTGGAAGGTGGCATCCGCGTCGCTGACGGAATATTCGCAGTTCGTTGACCGGCAGATTGTCCGCTTCGACGCAGGCCAGGCGGATTCGGCCGCAGCGGCGTCCATGACCGTCGGCGCCGTACCATTCAAGAGCGCGAAGGCCGCGATCGACAAGATTGCCGCAATGCAGGAGGAAGTTGCCGCAAAGGGCAAGGTTGCGATCACGTCCACTGTTGCGAAGTCTCGTTGGACGCTGACCGCCGGCATGACGATCGCGGTTGCGTTCGCACTCGCGCTCGGCTTCTTCGTCAGCAGCTATCTGGCCGGCACGCTCACAATCATCAGCGCGCGCGTGATTGAATTGAGAAACGTGTGCGTGACCAACCTGAACCACGCGCTCAGCAGCATGGCGGAAGGAGAACTCGGGGTCAAGGCGCCGTATGGTACTCTGAAGCTCGAATTGGCGCAGAAGGATGAACTGGGCGCACTCGCGCGCAGTGTCGACGATATCATCGAAAGCACGGTCGCCGCGATTCATTCCTATGACAAGGCAACGACCACGCTTCAGCAGGTGGTGGGCGAGAGCCAGACGCTCATCAATGCCGCTCGGACCGGCGCACTCGAAACGCGCGTGGATGCCACGCGCTATCGCGGCGGGTTCCACGCGTTGGTTGAGGGGCTGAACCAGACGCTGGAGGGTGTGGCGGTTCCGCTGCGCGAAGCCGGCGAAGTCCTGCAAAAGCTCGCCGAGCGTGATCTGACGGCGCGGATGGAAGGCCAGTATTCCGGTGCCTATGCCGCCATGCGCGATGCGATCAACACGGCAGCCTCGAATCTGGACGAAACACTGTCGCAGGTTGCGGCGGCGGCGCAGCAGGCGGCCGCGGCCAGTGGCCAGATCACGGCGGGCAGCCAGTCGCTCGCGCAGAGTGCGTCCGAGCAGGCGAGCACCATTGAGGAGGTGTCGTCGAGCCTTCAGGAGCTGTCCTCCATGGCCAAGCAGAGCGCCGACAACACGGTGGCGGCAACGCGGCTCGTGGGCGAGACGCGCAACAGCACGAAGACCGGCGTGGCGCGTATGCAGGAGCTGTCGAGCGCCATTGGCCGGATCAAGAGCAGCGCGGATCAGACGGCGAAGATCGTGAAGACCATCGACGAGATTGCGTTCCAGACGAACCTGCTGGCGCTCAACGCCGCAGTGGAAGCGGCGCGTGCCGGTGACGCGGGCAAGGGCTTCGCAGTGGTAGCCGATGAAGTGCGGAACCTGGCCATGCGCTCGGCCGAAGCGGCCAAGACCACGGCAGCGCTCATCGAGGAGGCGGTCGCGAATGCCAACGGCGGTGTGGCGCTGAATGCGGAGACGCTGAAGACGCTGGAAGCGATCAACACGCAGGTGGAAAATGTGGCGGGCATTGTTGCCGAGTTGTCGGCCACGAACGATCAACAGGCAAAGGGGCTCGGCCAGATCAACAACGCCGTGATGCAGATGAACAGTGTGACGCAGGCGGTGGCGTCGAGTTCGGAAGAATCCGCGAGTGCGGCGGAAGAATTGTCGAGCCAGTCGAACGTGCTCTCCGATATGGTTGGTCGCTTCCGTATCCACGGGTCGAATGCGTCGCACGAGTCACAATCGCATCGGGATGCTCCGCAGCGCCAGTCGGCCAGTGTCCGGCCGTCCACGCGCTCGACACGCAAGGCAGCGCCAAACGGCAATTCGAATGGTGGTGGGTCGTCGCGGCTCACTACGGAGCAGCTCATTCCTTTCGGTGATGGTTCGGATATCGATTCGTTCTGACGCTCGCAGTTCGATTGCAGGTGCGGGTCCGTTGCGCGCAGAAGGCCATGATGTTTGCGCAGGGCGTGAAATGACGGCTGTCGTTGTGAGCCAGAAGGCGAAGGAACTCGTGCTGGCACGAGATCCTTCGCCTTTGGCGGATGTCGCGCCATCCTGCTCTCTATTCCGAGGGAACTGACCCACTCGAATAGATCGTTCTGTCTCGGCACCACGTAACGACTACCCGCGCCAAGGTATCGCCAGCGAGAACGAACATAGAAGCCGCGCTTCGCAGGGTGAGTCGGGGCTCCGTCGGATGTGTGAGTAGGCTGGTCGCGCACGCAGTGATGGAGCACCCGCAGAAAATACGTATCGCACGAGCGGGGTGGCGCATGCATTCTTTTGTCGAACTTTGCCGCACCGGTCGGTGTACGGGCTACGGTGGCATTTTGGCGCTGCACGAAACAACCAACTGCGAGGCAAGGGGCGGATCGTGACATTCGTGCGGGGCGAGAGTTGAAGCTGACCGGTACGCCAACGCCTATTGTGAGCGGTACATGGTATCCGCACTCACTCTCCGAGGTTCAACTGGAACAGATGCTCCGCGATGGCCGCTGACGTTGTGGTCGCCGATATACGGCGCGCGGCCGCTCCTTGTCGGTGGAGACGGCGGGCCGCCCAGGGGTTGGTCTGCGGCGCGGTGTTCATGCAGGCGTGTTCGCGGGCGGCGACCGTTGGTCAAATCCAATGGGCCAGTCTCGCACCAGAGCTCAGCGCACCCGCGGCCCGTATCGAGAGTGAGGATCGGATTGCCCTGATATGGCCCGGCTTTTGGGCCGACGATGTTTCCTACGTGCTGACAAGGCGCAATGTCGATGCGCTGGCCGTGACGGCATCAGCGCCGCCAACAGACTTTACGCGAATCGCTGGAAGCGAAGGCACAGGAAGGCGCCACTACTATTACCATGCGGGGCCGCTTGGCGATCAAGCGGCGGATCGTGGCTTCTCTCTCAAATACCATATAGGCGGGCGAGCATCAGTGGCACTTGGCGTGGGGCCCTCTGTCTCTTCGACCGTCAATACGATGATTCACGAATCATTTCACGTATTTCAGGAGGAACGCTTCACCGACCCGTCAATGCCTGGTACAGGTGTTGGCGATGGTGCGCTTGGGAATCTTGACGTGTTTGCCGCGCAAGTGGATAGTGAGCGTCAGTTGCTGATCCTCGCCCTGCGTCAGGCTTCGCCGCAGGAACGGGACATGGCTGCAGCGCAGTACATACGCCGCAGGTCAGAACGCCTATCGCACGTATCAGCTACTCTGGCGAATGCGGAGAACCAGACAGAGCGCATCGAGGGGTCGGCGCAATACGTCGAATCCGCGGCTGCATCAATGTCGCCACATCCCGATGTGAATGCACTCCGCGATAGCCTGATAAGTCAGCTCTCCATACCTCTTGCCTCGTTCCCCCAGATGTTCGGGCAAGCGGGGGCGCTTATGCGTTGGCGCCTGTATGCCACAGGAGCAGCCCAGATGCTTCTTCTGAACGAGATGCACGTGCCTTGGCAAGCACGTGTGGAGAAAGGCATGCCGCCGTCGCAATTGCTCGCCGAACACGTCCTCAAGGCAAACTGCACCCTGGCGAACCCTCCGTGCCGCTCGCCGTCTTTATAAAGTCATCATCAGGTAGATGCAGGAGCAGCGCGAGTCCATCCGATCCGCACACTGGGCCACCGCTCTGAGGAACGCGCAAGCGCAAGTCCTCAGGGTTTGGCGGTAATGCGCTAGCCAGTGGCAGCGACGCCCAGCTCGCCGTAAGATTCCGCATGCAGGAGCCAACCCCTTCCACGAGCCGAAGGCCGCCCGCGCCTGTGAGCAGAACGACCCGCCTCGGAGCGGATCAGTACGTGCTGGCCTGTAGCGTGAGGGTGGAGGCTGACGATATCGCCTTCGCCAACATCGAGCGCATGGAGCAGGACAACCAGCGGCTGCGCGCGGATGTGCTGTGGAGGCGCGACCATGGAGTGATGCGCACGGGGAACTGGGTGCGTGGAAGAGTGGGTGTGCTGGTCCTTGTGCTTGCCGGTATTGCTGGCGCAGCGGGGTGGATTTTCACACCGAACGGCCGAGAGTTGCGAGTGGGCATCGTGCAGGGCGAAGTGGACGCAAGCGCAAATCCCGTGGAGGCGCGGAAGGCGCCGCACTTCATTACATCGGACATGACGCAACGCGAGATCGATTCCATCGTTGCGCATGTGGCGGCGGTCCTGTCGCGGAGCCGAGCCGCAAGGATCACGAAGGTCGCATATTGATAGCGCCCTGACACGGATGCATGCTATTGGCGGAATCTGCGACACTCTGGCCGCGATAGCCGATTCCCTTTTAGTTCGTCACATGCTTCGTGTGTACAAGCCCGTATCAGGAGAGCCGGGATCTGCTTGGTCTGTCCCCGGTGGCCATGGGTCAGGCCCTAATTCCTGGATGGCCCTAAGTGAGATCTGGACAGATGTCTGGTTCAGCTCCACACGGCATTCAAGCGAACCCGTGCATCGCAATCTTCAGCAGCTTCTCGCGCATGAGCTTGATCATCTACATGGAATAGTCTTTCACTCGGACTATGCTGGGTATTCGACCGCACATTCGGAGATGTGCAGCCTGGTGCCGTAGCGTTCCCGCGAGGCCGAACAATGAGGTCCTGTACCCTACTGGTCGCGAGTTTCACTGCTCTTCTGACTACAACGTCCGCCTGCGCGACGGTGCCAACGGCGCACGCGCAGGTGGATTCCTCGAGCTATGCGGCCGTCGTGCAGTCAATCACGAAATACCCAGACTTACCTCGCGGTGCAGTGCTTCGCGTTGACCCACGGGCTGTAGGCGATCTGGATCTACATGCCGCAAAGGGAGAATGGTACGTCGCCTTGTCGCAGCGTCAGTTCGACGCACGTAATGATGCGCTGAAGAACCTTGGTGTTCCGATCGGAGACGCGATGTGGCCGGAGAACTGCGCAGGCGTTTTGACTCCGTATTCGCCGGCGACGTTGCACAAGGGCTGTCCCAGTGAAAACCAACTCGTTGCTTCCATTGGAATTCCGCGCGACGAAATGATCAACGGCAAGCATCTCTCAATGGTGCGTGTCCTGATAGCAACCAAGGGGCCTCACGGTATGAGCCTCGTGACTTTCGACTGTACCCTAGAAGCCAGTTCTTCCGGATGGCTGGTCACGCGAGGTCCGGCCCTCTCTTTCATCGAGTGAGACTGACCGCAACGCTAGAACCCTCGCGACAACCCTCGCGCCCGTTCCGACGTGCGATTGAACTCATCCAGACCACGTTCAAAGCGGGCGTCGCGGAGGATTTTCAAGTCGAGACGAACGGCGTGCATGGTGTCGCCGAGGCTGTCGAGCTGCGTGAGCAGGCCGCGCGGCAGATCGGCGTTGCCGTTCGCGTGCGTGGCGCGAAGGCGAATGTCGCCGACAAGCGACTGGATGCGGAGCTGAAGCGCGCCAACGTTGGTGTCGATGCCGGGCACCAGCGCTCGCTCATCATCGGAGAGTTCGGCGAGCATGCGGTGAATGTCGTCGTGATCGCGCGTCGCGGTGCGGAGCGTTGACTCGAAGGGCTCTACGAGCTCACCAAAACGTATGGGGTGTTCTAGTGCGGCCAAGTGGCTACTCTACTGGCGCCATTGCACTCGGGGATTTTCGTGCCGCCGTCGAGCGGCTAGCTAACAGTTCTGCAGATGCGATAGAACTCTCAGCACTCCGCGTCTCGGAGCTCCGTCCATTGGTGGACGCTCTGTGCAGTCTCGACTTGCGGCAGTATCGATACCTCTCAGTACACGCGCCGAGCCGCTTCTCGGCTGCCGAAGAAGAGGAAATCATCGCGCTGTTGGCGCAGGCGTCCGCGCTAAGCTTCTTCATCATTGTTCACCCTGATTCAATGCACCGCGTTCAGGATTGGGAAGTCCTGGGCGAATGGTTGTGTCTGGAGAATATGGACAAGAGAAAAGACGTGGGTCGAACGGCGGAGGAGTTGATGCCGTTCTTTGACAAGTTGCCGTTGGCTGGCCTGTGCTTCGATATCGCGCACGCTCGTCAAGTGGACGGTTCAATGATTGAGGCGTATCGTATTCTTCAATCACACCATGCGCGCGTTCGCCAGGTGCATATCAGCGAGGTGAGTACGTCGAGCAGGCACACCCGCATGTCATTTGCCGCGATGTCCGACTTTCGCGAGATCGCCGCGTTCATTCCCGATACTGCGGCGATTATCGTTGAAGCCCCAGTTGAAGCAGACGAAATTGAACTTGAGTTGGCGTCGTCACGTGCTGTGCTTCTCTCGAACGTGCAACAATGAGGGCGCAACCGTTTGGCAGCTGGGCAACGGCGATCGAGCGCATGATCACACTCGCCGGATACGAGCGGCCGACAGTGGCGCTCGAGGTGCGGAGGGATGTCACGGCGGCGTTCCGTTGGTTCCGCGACGTTCTTCGTCTTCGCGTTTTTGCCCGCCACAGTGCGTCGAATCTTGTCGCCGTCGTCGTGATGTGATCGTCGCGACTTCTGGACAGCGATGCTCTCCTGGAGCCAGGCGAAGTCATGTGAGATGGAACTGAACCCGTGTTGGCGCGACCACGCGGCCCTGTCATCGTTTCAGCTATGACGGGATCCAGATCCTCGCCGGTCTCTTGTTCTTTTGACCACTACGAATTGCCGGTGTGAAACCCCGATTCGAGCAGAGCCCGGCGGTGATCGGTCCATCGCAAGTTGGCCCGCTGACGTTTCCGTCAGGATTCACGCTGTACACCGTGCGCAAAGGTGTGATCGATGCCGGACAGTTCGTTCCACTCGTGACGCCGCCCGCGGCCGCTCGACCACTCGATTAACACTTCGAGAACTGACCTGGGTGACTAACGTTTTGATGAATCGTCGTCCATATCGATACGAGGAGTCTCTCCCTACTCAGTCATGGCAACTATCGGAAGCGTCGGCGTTGCAGCAGTGCCCTCATCCGGGCGTCCATCACGCGCGCCTGCGGCGCCAAGTGGCGAGCTGGTAAAGCTCAAAAGCCAGCTGTCTGACTGGGTCAGCTGTCCTTCAAGCAAGACCTCAGCAGGCAAAGCAAAGATCGCTGAGATCTCAGGAAAGATTAACGCCATCAAGGCTCAGGCAGAGAGAGCGGAGACGGACAAACCGCGCCCGCCCCAGAATGTTGTCCTCAATGAATCGTCACCAAAATCCGCACAAGGATTTCGAATGGACGGCGTGGGCAATCGGCTGAACGTGCAAGCCTAGGCCCATCAATCTTCCTTCCACGGATTGTTGGCGAACACCGCGAGCTCCGGCCATAACACCCGGCGCGGCATGTCGAGCGCGGCGGTGATCGTCGCCGCGATATCATCCGCGTACAACTTGTTCGGATTGTTGCGCCCCGTCCGTCCACCAAACTCGGTCTGCACCTCGGACGGACACACGCAAACAACACGAATGCCGTGAGGGCGCAGTTCCGCTTGCCAACTCTGCGAAATTCCCCGCACGGCCCATTTACTGGCGCCATACGATGTACCACCCGCGCCACCCTTCATACCGGAGGTGGACGCGATATTGATGATGTCGCCGGACGCTTGCGCCTTCATCATCGGGACAACGCGGTTGGTAATGTCCACGAGCCCGAACACATTCACGTCGAACATCGCGCGCATGGCCGCGAGGTCCAGCCCGCCCATCTCCGCGCGGTACGCATACCCCGCGTTGTTTACCAGCACGTCGATGCCTCCCATACGCTCCAGGCATGTCGCCACGGTGCGGGCGTTGTCTTCGCTGATCGCGACGTCGGCTGCAATTCCATGCGCGCCGGTGTTGG
>JBDUCM010000285.1:0-4614 GCA_040003455.1 bacterium | reverse complement strand
CGACCCCAACCTTGGCAAGGTTGTGCTCTACCAACTGAGCTATTCCCGCACTTTCAACCCGGCGTCGCTGAAATTTGCCGACAAGACACCTATTACCAGTATCGGCAAACACCCGCATACTTCCGCCAGCCCAGTGGAGGCGAGGGGAATCGAACCCCTGACCTCTTGAATGCCATTCAAGCGCTCTCCCAACTGAGCTACGCCCCCGGGACCCAACGGTGCAACGAACATGAATTCAACGCGAACTGCCGTGAACACACGTTCCCGCAGGAACCACCATATATAGCGGCGGGTATATGTGCTGTCAACCAAACAGGGCTGGCGGAATCCCAGTAGGCCGGTAATTTGCACCGTCGGCCTTCATGATCGCCGAGTACTCCAGTACCGCTCGATGTCGCACAATCTGAAGCCGTTCGACTCGTAGCAGATCACTCTTTTCAACGTAGCCAAGCGACGCACCGCTCGACCCGTTCTCGTTCGGAATTCGGTGTACCATCCGTCCGGTCGTCGCAGCTCATAGATGCCTACTCTCACGCGTAGGACCAGTACGAGGCACTCATGACAGAAGTAAAGAAGCCAGTTGCCCGTCGTCGGCGCGCTGCCCCTGCGGGCATCGCGCCCAACGAGCCTGAGCGCGATATCCTCGATCAATACCTCTACGAGGTTTCCACGTACCCCCTCCTCAAGGGGACCGAGGAGATCGACCTCGCGAAGAAAATTCGCGCCGGTGATCAGGACGCACTGCAGGAACTCGTCAAGCGCAACCTGCGCTTCGTCATCTCCGTCGCCAAGAAATATCAGAACCGAGGCCTTCCACTCATCGATCTCATCGGTGAAGGAAACGTCGGCCTGCTTACCGCGGCGAGGAAGTTCGATCCCGACCAGGGTGTAAAGTTCATCTCGTACGCCGTGTGGTGGATTCGCCAGGCCATCCTCTCCGCGCTCGCGCGGCAGGGTCGCACGGTGCGCGTGCCACTCAATCGCACCGCAGATCTCTCGCGCATCATCAAGGCAAGCGAGATCCTGCGGCAGAAGCTCAACCGCGAACCAAGCCCAGAAGAGCTGAGTCAGCTCACCGGATTGTCCGTGGACGTCGTGCAATCGCTCGCCGCACTCAACACCAGCGACGTTCGACTCGACGCACCAATGGATCCCGAAGGTGATCGCTCGCTCATCGAACGCTTCGTCGCGGATGAAATGCCGGACACCGAGGAAGAGGCGATGAACCGCTTCCTCACCGACGAAATCGAGCAGGCACTCTCCACGCTACCGCCGCGCGACGCGAAGGTGCTGCGTCTCTACTTCGGTCTCGAAGGCGGACGTGAGCACACGCTCGAGGAAATCGGCAGCATGCTCGGCGTTACCCGCGAACGCGTTCGCCAGTTGCGTGACCGCGCACTCAAGCGCCTGCGTGAAGGTGATGTGGGTCGGGCACTCGGCAGCTTCGCCGCATAACGGCGAGATGCGTCGATAAAGCGGCAACGCTGTCGCTGCACTTTTGAAGGGGTGGCCTCCGGCCACCCCTTTTTCTGTCCCGGAGCATGTAACGTCCAGTCCGCAAGATCTGGCACCACTCTCGCCAACGTATCACTTTCCTGCTGTCGATACCGCATGGCAGTTGCCGAGGTACGAGTCACCCGCCGTCTTGCCGACACACCGCCTCACGCGCAGTACAAATGATTCAACTCAAAGACGTCAAGAAATCCTTCGGTCCCAAGCGAGTGCTCGACGGCTTCACGCTCGACGTGCCCGAAGGCGAGACGATGGTCATCATCGGCTACTCCGGCACCGGGAAGTCGGTGGCGATCAAGCACATCGTCGGGCTGCTCGAACCCGATTCGGGCGAAGTGTGGGTAGATGGCTTGAACGTGCCCGAGTTGCCGCGACGCGAGCTCTACGCACTCCGTTCACGCATCGGCTACGTGTTTCAGTTCGCGGCGCTCTTCGATTCATTCACCATTGCCGAGAACGTGGCGATGGGCCTGCGCAAGCAGGGCGAGTTGGACGAGAACGAGATCAGCGATCGCGTTGACGAAGCGCTCGACCTCGTGGATCTGCCCGGCGTGCGCGATCGCTTTCCCGCCGAGTTGTCCGGGGGCATGCGCAAGCGCGTCGGCATTGCGCGCGCAATCGCACTGCGTCCGAAATACATCCTGTACGACGAGCCCACGACAGGTCTCGATCCCGTGACGAGCGCCGTGATCGACCAGCTCATGGTCCGCATGCGCGAGAAGTTGAACGTGACCGGGATTGTCATCACGCACGACATGCGGAGCGCGTACACCGTCGGGACGCACATCGCGATGCTCTATGAGGGACGTGTGCGCTGGACGGGTCCCGTTGCGCAGATCAAGGAGACCACGGATCCGGTCGTGCGGCAGTTCATCGAAGGTCGCCCCACGATCGAAGAACACGGCGTTCCTGGCGGCGTGACCGCAGCACCGGCCTCGGCGTGAGCGGCTGACGTCCATGACGCGCGCGCGGGCGCAGGAGGAGATCTCCGCCGGGGGAGTGGTGTACCGCCTTGAAGGCGGGGCACCGCTCTACCTGCTCATACGCGACAGCTACCAGAACTGGGGATTCCCCAAAGGACACCTCGAGGCCGGCGAGCGTGCAGAAGACGCGGCGCAGCGCGAGGTGCGCGAGGAAACGGGGCTGCAATCCGTGGCCCTGCGTGGCGCGATCGACACCATCGATTGGTATTTCCGCTTTCGCGGGCGACTCATTCACAAGGTGTGTCACTTCTTCCTCATGGAGACGGCGCATGCGGAGACATCTCCGCAGAGCGCCGAGGGCATCACCGCGTGCAAGTGGGTTGCCTTTGACGAAGCCCACGGCGACGTCTCTTATGCGAACGCCCGTCTGGTTCTGCGGCGCGCGCATACGATGATCACCGGCACCCCCGCGGAAGCGTCCACGTGACCGTGCCCCCCAAGGGCCCGCCGGCCGCGCCCTCGCCGCGAACACTTCCGCCGGTACCGGTGGTAGCGGTGTTCACCACGCGCGAACGGGCGCGCACACTCGTCCGCAGTTCGTTTCCGCGCCGGCGCGTGCGGCTGGTGTTGTCGCGCACTCCTGAAGAACTCGAGGCCACGTTCCGCGCGTCGCTGGTGGATGCGGCGATTGTCGACCTTGCCGGTGCGCAGGAAGAGACGTGGCGCGCGGCCGCACTCGCGCGCGAGTTTCCGAGTGTGCCGTTCTTCGGGCTCACCGCATTGCGCCCTGCGGAGGCTCCGGCGCTTGCGCAGTGCACCGCGCTCGACTTTGCGGACGTCCTCGTGGAATCGGTGGACGACGTGATGGCGCGTGATCTCGTACTGCGACATGCATTTTCCACGAGGTTCGCCAGCGCACTTGCCGAGCCGCCTGCTGCGCTGGCGCTTGCCACGCCGCTCCAACGCGCCGCGTGGCGCGGTATCGTCGCGTGGTCGGGGCGTCCTGTGCGCACGACGCATCTTGCCGAGGCGCTGAACGTCACCCGCGAACACCTGAGCCGTACGTTCGCGGCCGATGGTGCGCCGAACCTCAAGCGCGTGATCGACCTCGTGCGCCTCATCGCGGCAGCGGAGCTGGCCAAGAACCCCGGCTATGACGTGCGGGATGTTGCCACGGTGCTGGACTTCGCCAGTTCGTCGCATCTGTCGAGCACTGCGCAGCGCGTGGTGGGGATGAAACCTGCGTCGCTGGCGCGGTTGCGCGCCGTGGATCTCATCGAGCGCTTCAGCCGAGGGCACGGGCGGAGCAGGGGCTGAGGCAGGGTTAGGGACAATGCTGTTCAGTCAATGCGAATTGAGGCGCATTGCATGAACCACGGAGGACACAGATGGCACGGAGGGTTGGTCGAAGCCTGTTGCTTGCTCTTCCTCTGTGTTCCTCAGTGGCCTCTGTGGTAATGGCAGTTTGTTCTGCCCGTCGTCCCGACCTGACGAAGGCGGTAAGTGAACAGTATTGGGGTTAGGGAGCCATTCGCGGTGCTCCTGCGGGATGTTCTCGCGCGTTCGTCGCCTTTTCCGCAATCTCGCGGTCGAGGTACACCAGGTATCCGCTCAGTAATCGCGCCACCTGGTTGGTGCGGGCGGCCAGTTCGGTGAAGGCCCCGGCGGGGATCAGGTCGGCTTGCTTGGCCACGGCGAGTTCCGTTTCCAGCCGAAGGAGTGCGCGTTTCGCCGCCATGTACGATTCGCGCTGCTCAATCGGGGTGTGCCGGGCGAACCCGTCGGCGATGTGGGAGCCCACGGAGAGCGCGGTGGACATGACCGAGTCGCTCACGCTCTTGGTCTCGCGCCGCATGTTCTGGCGCACGCTGCGAATGACGTCGCCGGCGAGGGTGACCGATTCCTGCCAGACTCGCAGTTCCCGAAGGCCAGTGGACATGGCCGACATTCTATCCGTGGTTGCGGGCACGCCGGCACCGAAACAGGGCAGCAGAGGGCAATTCGCCTCATCCAGCCCCGCCGCGACATGCCTAGTTGCTTCTCCCCCAAGCTTGTGATAATTTTCACAAGCTAGTCCAGAACCTATGTCGTCCCGCCCCCATAGACTTTCGTATGGCATCCGATACCACGCTCCGCCCCGGCGAGATCAAGGACATTCTGCTCCGCGAGATCGAAGCCG
>JBDUCM010000284.1:0-4627 GCA_040003455.1 bacterium | reverse complement strand
CCATATAGTGCTCGGCGCGAAAGTCGGGAGGCAAGGGGGCTATGGGTACCTATCCTCGAAAGGACCTGCCTACTCGAAAGAGGGAGTTCGTCGCCGAAGGATGGTGCGTTGAGTCAGCGCCGCACGAACCGCACGTTCTCTACACGGTTCGCGCTGAGCAGAAAGCCGTCGCTCCCTGCCGCGAAGCGCAGCGTCCCCACCGCCCCGACCAGCGTGAGCGCATCGCGCACCGCCAATGTGTCGGGGCCGTTGTGCGCGCGCTCGAGCACCAGCGCTGACCCCATCACGGTGATCCGGTATGTCGCGTCCAATTCCGCCGAGTAGTACGTGCCGGCTCGCTTGGCCATCTCGGTGGCGCTCATCGTGGTGGGCGCGACCGTTGCTCCCCGTGCGGGACCAGGCATCGCGCCCGCCTTAATTGCCGGTGGCGGCGCAAGGAACTTGTCACTGAGCACGTGGTCTGCCACGCGTCGAGCAAGAACGTCCGGCGTCGCCGTGCTGATGTTGCACAGAATCGCGACCGACGTATGCTGGGCAGGAAAACGCGTGAGGACGGCGCGATAACCACCCGTCACCCCCGTGTGTTCAACAATGGGCAGCCCACGATAGTTGCCGATCTCGAGGCCAAAGGCGTACGCGAGCACTGAGTCGGAGTTGAGCCGTCCACGCTGGAGTTGCCGAGCGAGGAATCCCGGGCCGCCCACGGTGCCCGCGTAGAAATTCTCGTCCCACTTCGCGAGATCGAGCACGGTGGTCATCACGCCGCCCTGTCCCACAAGGTCATTGTTCCAGACGTTGATGGGATACGCGCCATTCACCGCAGGGCTGTACGCGTACGCTCGGCCTCGTACGGTTTGCCTATGGTCGTCCTGGTAGTGCGAATCCTTCATGCCGAGGGGGCCGAAGAATCGCTCCGCCGCAAAATCACGGAGGCTCTTGCCCGTGACACGTTGCACCACGACGCCGAGCAGGATGTAGCCGGTGTTGCTGTAGAGGTAGCGATCGCCCGGCTTGAAATTGAGGCCGCGTTGCCGCGCGGTCATGTCGAGCACGTCCTTCACGGTGTACGTGTCGTCAAACCGCATTCCCGCGAGGCCAACGAGTTCCCACCAGTCCCGCAGACCACTCGTGTGATGCACGAGGTGATCGATGGTGATGCGCGTGCCGTAGTCGGGTAGCTCGGGAATGTACTTGCGCACATCATCCGTGAGCGAGATGCGCTTCTCCTCCACGAGAAGGGCGATGGAGGCCGCGGTGAACTGCTTGGAGACGCTACCCACGATGAACGGCGTGGTGGGCGTGATGGGAACGTCGTATTCGACGTTGGCCAGGCCATAGCCCTTGGCGAGCAGTGTCGTGCCGTTGCGATAGATGCCGACTGCACAGCCCGGAGTGGTTGCCGTGTACCGCGAGAACACGGAGTCCACCGCCGCCGTGAGCGCGGCGCTGGTTGGTGTCTGCGACGTCGCCGCGCGTGCGCCGAGCAACAGCAGCGCTGCGGTGGCCTGTGCAAGTCGCGTTTTGCGGATCATCAGTCGTCCTCGCAGGTGCGCCTACTTTCCCGGCAGGCGGCTCTTCGCCATCCGCACGAGAACCGTGTACTCGGGATCCACGAGCTGGATGATTGACGCTTTGGTATTCTGGGCAACGAACTGATAGGCATCCATCTCGGACAGCCCCGTTCGCGCACGCGCCCAGCCGATCATCGCCTTGAAGGCGACGCGTGCCGCATCCTCGAGCGGACGCCCCGAACCAACGAACATGACTTCGTCGGCGTTCTCGATCCGCGGAATTGGCGTCGCCGTGTTCTTGAGCAGCTCGACGTACACCTCCACGTCCATGGCGCCTTCGATGGCCGCGCCCATGACTTCGCCCTCGCCCATGGCGTAGTGGCCGTCGCCAAAGGACAGCATCGCGCCCGGCACGTTGACGCCAAGGAACACGGTGTTGCCGGCGCGCACCTCGGGGCAGTCCATGTTGCCGCCAAAGTTGCCGGGTACAATGGTAGACCGGACCTCGCCACTCGCCGGCGCCACGCCAAGGCATCCGAGAAAGGGTGCGAGCGGAACCTCCCACGACACCTTGCCATCGCGCGACGACGACCGCGCGACATTGCGCTTGGCATCGACGTCGTACCGCCACGTTGTTTCCGGGAAGTCGGGGCCGAGCATGGCTGTTTCGTTGTTGCCAACGAGGGCACCGAATCCAGGGCCGAACGACGACACCGCATACGCGCGTGCCGGCGCGAGCTTGAGGATGTGGATGGCCAGGGTGTCGCCAGCGGCGGCCCCTTCTATATGGAAGGGCCCGGTCTGCGGGTTGTCGTGGCCCGGCGTCATCGCCTTCGATGGCAAGTCAGCCGCGGTCTTCACGGCGCCGTCGAAGCAGTCCTCCGTCCAACTGACGATGCGCGTGCCCGGCTTGATGCGGTGCCGTGCCGGTGCGCCACCGAATGTGTACACGAGTTCCTCGTGTTTCGGGACGTAGTTGAGGACGGGCGCGTCGGCAGGAATTGTCGCGAGCGGGGCGGGTGCGGCGGTACTCGGCGCAGGGGGCGCGGCGTCCTCTGCGGCACCGGTGTCACCCTTTGCGGTACAGGCGGCGAGTACCCCGGCCAATCCGAGCGGGGCAGAGACGAGAAACTGGCGGCGTGAATTCATGCGGCGAGTATGCGGTGGCTACGGCCCGGAGGGAAGAGTTCCCGGTAGCCGCCCCCTGAGCTTGAGCATGGAGCTGGAGCTACCAGCGGGAGCAGGAGCGTGAGCGCGAGCCTCCAGCACTGAGCATGTCAGAGCTCGAGCTGTAGCTCGAGCTCGAGCGCGAGCTCAGGTCTGCTCAATGCTGGAAGCTCACGCTCATGCTCATTCGTAACCATCCTGTCTCGGTCGTTCGCCGCGGGTTTCTCGCGAGTGAGCACCCTTCCAGTATTCGGACATCGCTCGTTGGCAGGGCTCGTCTTCCGGAGAAATCGTGCTGCGTATCGTCGCCTTGAATGCGAGGGCTCGTCAAATCCTCGCCGCGAGCTGTGCGTCGTTGTGCTGGTTTCCCCATGCATCGATGCCGCACGCATTGTGGGGCGAGGCGGGCCATCGTATCACGGCCCAGGCGGCCGCGGCCGCGCTCCCCGCCGACATGCCACAGTTCTTCCGGAACGCCGCGACCCAGCTCGCATACCTGAATCCGGAGCCCGACCGCTGGCGCAGCCGCCAGGAGCAAGAGCAGGACGGAGCCCTTGCCGTGGCATCTGGCGCCGAACATTTCGTCGACACGGAGATGATCCCGGCCGAGCGTCGCGCCAACGCGTTTGCCGCACCGACCCGCTATGCGTACGCCGACTCGCTTCGGGCGCTCGGTGTCAACGCAGAAGTGGCCGGCTTCCTTCCGTTTCGCGTTCTCGAGCTCACGCAGACGCTCCGCGTGGAATTCGCCCTTTGGCGCTCGGCGCCGAATGCGCAGGCGCGCGAGTGGGTCGAGGCGCGCATCATCAATGACGCCGGCATCCTCGGTCACTACGTGGCTGATGGATCGAACCCGGCGCACACATCGGTGCAGTTCAATGGCTGGGTGGGCGCCAACCCCGGCGGATACGCCACGGACAAGCGGTTCCACTCGCGCTTCGAGTCCACGTACGTGCAAGGGCAGATAACCCTCGGCGACGTACAGCCACTCGTCACCTCGGCGCCGCGCGTCTTTCCTGCACTGCGGCCGGCAATCCTCGCCTACCTCGGCGAAACGTTCTCCGAGGTGGAGCACCTCTACCAACTCGACAAGGCGGCGCCATTCGGCGCCGAGACTACATCGTCGGAGGACAAGCAGTTCACGGCGGCGCGGCTCGCGGCCGGATCGCGGATGCTGCGCGATCTGTGGTGGACGGCGTGGGTCACGAGTGGCAACGCCGCTGCACGCTAGCGAGTGACGGCACGTCTGGATATTTCGCGCGCGCAGCCCGAAGTTCTGCGCTCCCTTCGCGCACAGACTCCATGCCCGTTATCACTGCCCCGAAGTCGCAGGCCAAATACGACATCATCGTCATCGGCTCGGGGGCCGGGGGCGGGCAGGCGGCCTATGTCGCCGCCATGGAGGGCGCGAAAGTCCTCATGCTCGAGGCGGGGCGCAACTACGACCCCGTGCGCGAAACGCCGATGTTCCAGGTGAATTCGCAAGCGCCGCTGCGCGCGGCCGGCACGCTCGACAAGCCCCTGGGCTTCTACGATTCCACCGTTGGCGGAGGATGGGATCTCCCGGGCGAACCATTCACCAATGCCTCCACCGACCCCAAGCGCCAGTTCACCTGGTGGCGCGCCCGCATGCTGGGCGGCCGCACCAATCACTGGGGTCGCATTGCGCTTCGCAACGGCCCCTACGATTTCAAACCGCACACGCGTGACGGCCTCGGAATAGACTGGCCCATTGGGTACGACGACCTCGCGCCGTACTACGACAAGGTCGAGATGCTCGTGGGCATATACGGCACCAACGAGGGTTTCGAGAACACGCCGAATTCGCCCGCCGGCGTGCTGCTTCCGCCGCCAGCGGCCCGCGCGGGCGAGCTGCTCGCGCAACACCGCGCGCGCAAGCTCGGCATTCCCATCGTTCCCATCCATCGCGCTGTGCTCACGCGCCGGCT
>JBDUCM010000120.1:0-15704 GCA_040003455.1 bacterium | reverse complement strand
TGATCTTGTTCTTCTTGAACAGGAACTCCACGCCCTTGGAGTTCTGCGTGCTCACCGCGCGCGAACGCTTCATCGCCACATTGAAGTCGAGTTTTACCTCGCCCGGGGTCACGCCGAAGTCCGGCGCCTTCTTCATCTTCTCTGCGTACGAGGCTGCTTCCAGAAGCGCCTTCGCGGGAATGCAGCCCCACAGCACGCATGTGCCGCCCAGGCCTTCACGTTCGATGACGGCGGTGTTCAAGCCGAGCTGGGCACAGCGAATGGCGCCCACATAACCAGCGGGACCGCCGCCGATGAAGATCACGTCGAAAGTAGCCATGGGAGTGCTGTAGAGTCGAAGGTTACAGTGAAGCCAGGGTCGCGTAAAACAGGACGTCGTGATATGCGACGATCAGGAGCTGCATCAGGCCGAACAGGAAGACTGCACGCACGCCGGCGGCCAGGCGACTGCCGCCATACATGCGCCGAAGTCCCAGATATATGTAACTGGCCATGACCGCGAACAGGAAGCCGATGAGCGCTGGTTCGCTCAAGAGAAACACGGTGACCCGACCGGCCTGACCGAATGCCCGGAGTGCCATGAACACCCCAATGAAGAGCGGCGTGAGCACCACCCCGGAAATGAACAGGAAGTACGCGTAGACATGCACGCTGAACACAAGGTGCTCAGCATAGCGGCGGCCAGTACCGATGTAGAGCACGAACATCCCGAACGCGAGGATGGGGATGGACACGATGAGCATGCTCTTCTTGAGGTCCTGGAGGGTGCTGTCGAACCGGGCCCGGAACAGCTCCATCGACTCCGGCGTGAAGGCTCGCGGCGGCTGCCCCGTCGCCCGCCGCTGGGCCTCCACTCGCATGGCTCCGTCAATGCGTTTGGCGTTGGCCGCATCCTGGAGCTTCGAGGCGACACCGCCGGAGTCGCCGATGTACTCCTCCAGGTCGTACCGTAGCAGGCCGGTATGCGGCTGGATGAGGAAAAAGACCAGGTTGAGCAACACGAAGAGCGACAGCGGCTTCATGTAGCGCGTTCCCCGTCCGTCGAAATACTCGCGGGCCAGCAGGCCTGGTCGCGTGAGCAACGCCACCATCGTGGGCCACAGTCGCCCATCGAGGCTGGTGAACTCGTGCACCGTGTCGTGGGCGAAGCCGGCAATCGTGAGGTCGTGCTCGGAGAGCACACGCTGCCCGCATTTCGCACAGTACTTGTCGATCGGCCCCTCACCGCAGTTGGGGCAGCGGTCGTCAGGCGGGGCGTGGGCGGCCGGGCGAACGTCGTCCGAAGGAACGTCGTGGCGTTCCCCTGGATGCGCGCGCGCCAGATCCGCCGCTCCGCCCCCGAACATCAATAGACCAGCATCAACGGATTCTCGACCAGTCTCCTGAGGGCCTGCAAGAACTTGGCGCCGACCGCACCATCGATGATGCGGTGGTCGCAGCTCATGGTGACGCGCACTCGCTTGCGAACGACCACCTCACCGTTCACAACGACAGCCTTGTCTTCGCCGGCACCGATGGCGAGGATCGCCGCCTCCGGCGGGTTGATGATCGCCGTGAACTGGTCAATGCCGAACATCCCCAGGTTGCTCACGGAGAAGGTCGAGCCCGTGAACTCTTCCGGCTTGAGCTTCCGCTCACGCGCGCGCTTGGCCAGTTCCTTCGCATCCCGTGAGATCTCGCTCAGCCGCTTCTTGTCCGCATCCCAGATGACTGGCACAATGAGCCCGTCATCCGTGGCCACCGCCATGCCGACGTGTACCCGATTGAAATAGCGAATGTGATCGCCGTTCCAATGTGCATTCACTTCGGGGTGCTGCGACAACGTGACGGCAATGGCCTTGATGAGGATGTCATTCACCGACACCTTGAACTCGTCGCCGAGGTCGGCCATGGCGGCGCGCATTTCCATCACGCGCGTGAGATCGAATTCCGCCGTGAGATAGAACGTTGGAATCGGTCCGATGGACTCGCCGAGTCGCTTGGCGATGATCTTCCGGATCTGTGTGAGCGGAACGTCGGTGTAGTCCGCGCCAGCAACCGCCGGTGCAGCAGGGGCCGACGCAGCGCGCGCAGGCTGCGCCGTCGCCGCCGCTTCCACGTCCCGCTTGATGATACGACCGTTGGGACCCGAACCCTGCACACCGCCGAGATCCAGGCCACGCTCGGCGGCCAACCTCCGGGCGAGTGGCGACGAACGCGTGGGTCCTGCCGGGACCGCGGGAGTTGCCCCGGCCGTCGGAGCAGGCGCGGGTGGCGTCGTTGGGACCGAAGGTGGAGCAGGCGGAACGGGTGCGGCAGGCGCAGAGGGGGCGGGGGCGGGCGCGGCCACCGGCTGTGGTGCAGGCGCTGCTGCAGGGGCAGGAGTACCTGCGCTTGCCACGAGCGCGTCGATGTTCTCGTCGGCAGGCGCGATCACGCCTACCAACGTGCCCACCGGCACCGCGTCGCCTTCATTGACCAGACGCTTGCGCAGCACGCCGTCGCCTCGCGCAACGAGCTCCATGATCGCCTTGTCGGTCTCCACTTCACCGATGGGCTCACCGCTCTTCACGACGTCGCCTTCGTTCTTGAGCCACTTGACGAGACGTCCCTCCTCCATCGTGGGAGAGAGCGCCTCCATGAACACTTTGGTTGCCATTGTTGTGACTCTCGTCAGTCGAGATACATGACTTTGCGAACTGCGGCGATCGTCTTCGGAAGGTCGGGTTTGGCGGCCTTTTCAAGGCTCTTCGCGTACGGCATCGGAACGTCTGCCTGGTGCACGCGAATCACCGGCGAATCGAGGTTGTCGAAGCACTCGCGCTGGATGTAATCCACAACCTGTGCACCGACGCCGCATACCTCCCAACCTTCCTCGAGCACCACCGCGCGATTCGTCTTGTTCACCGACGCCGCGATAGCCTCCACATCCATGGGCCGAATGGTGCGAAGATCGACGACGTCAATGCGGATGCCTTCCTTCGCCAACTGATCCGCCGCCTGCATGGCGACGAGCACCATCTTGCCGTGCGTGATGATGGAGCAATGGTCGCCCTCTCGCTTGAGGTCTGCCTTCCCGATCGGGATGGTGTACTCCTCGTCCGGCACTTCACCCTTGGTGTTGTACAGCATCTCGCCTTCGAGAAAACACACCGGATTGTCGTCGCGGATGGCGCTCTTGAGCAGTCCCTTCGCGTCATATGGCGTACCGGGCGCGATGACCTTGAGACCCGGAATGTGCGCGAGCCACGACTCCCACGCCTGCGAATGCTGCGCGGAGAGTTGAAGCGCGGCGCCGTTGGGTCCGCGGAAGACGATGGGCACCTTGAATTGGCCGCCCGACATATACAACATCTTGGCCGCCGCGTTCACGACCTGGTCGAGCGCGAGCAACGCAAAATTCCACGTCATGAACTCGATGACAGGGCGCAAGCCAACCATCGCCGCGCCAACGCCAACCCCGGCAAATCCAAGCTCGGTGATCGGCGTATCGACTACGCGCATTTCCCCGAATTCCTGAAGGAAGCCCTTGGAAACCTTGTACGCGCCCTGATAGACGGCGACTTCCTCGCCCATGAGGAAGACGCGATCGTCGCGCTGCATTTCTTCGCGGATCGCGGCGCCGAGGGCGTCTCTATACGTGATGACAGGCATTGATGGCTCGTGTGAGAAGCTCGCGTGAGTCCGCGAATCAGGTGGAGGTATCCGCGTACACGTCTTCGTACAGCGCTTCCAGCGGCAGTTCCGGTGATGCGTCCGCAAAGTCCCACGCGTCCTGCACCACGGCCTTGATCTCCGTGTCCATCGACTGGAGCTGGGCTTCCGAGAGCGTACCGTTGGATTCCATCCGCTCGCGCAGCAGGGTGATGGGATCGCGCTTCATGTACTCTTCGAGTTCCGCCTTCGTGCGGTACGTCCCGCTCACCGCATCCGACATGGAATGTCCCATGAACCGGTACGTACGGATCTCCAGCAGCGTCGGATGTTGTTCCTTGCGTGCGCGCGCAACGGCTTCGCCGACCGCGGCGCGCACGGTGTGCACGTCCTGACCGTCACACTGCTGGCGCGCCATGTTGTATGCGGCGCCGCGCTCATAGATGTCGTGAATGGCCGACGCCCGCTCGAGCGACGTTCCCATGCCGTAGCGGTTGTTCTCGATGATGAACACGCACGGCAACTTCCAGAGCGCCGCCATGTTCAGCGCCTCGTGGAAGGCACCGGTGTTCACCACCGACTCGCCCATGAAGCACACGATGCACTGGTCTCCGCCCCGATACTTGATCGCGAAGCCTACGCCGGCGGCCAGCGGAACATGTCCGCCCACGATGCCATGGCCGCCAAGAAAGTTGGTGTTGGCGTCAAACATGTGCATCGAACCGCCCTTGCCCCGAACGCAACCATCCTGGCGCCCGAACAACTCCGCCATCACGGCCCTCGGCGTAATGCCCCGCGCAATGGCCTGGCCATGATCGCGATACGTCGTGATGACGTAATCATCGGGACGCAGCATGCTCAGCGTGCCTGTGCTCACCGCCTCCTGGCCGATATAGAGGTGGCAGAAACCGCCGATCTTTCCCAACGCATACGCTTCGGCGCACCGTTCTTCGAAGCGGCGCTGAAGCAGCATGGAGTGGAGCAACTCCATGTCGCGATCGGTTTCACCAGACTTTGTTTCAGGTTCGGACTTTTTCTTGGCGGCCATGACTATGTCGTGAGGGTTGCGGCCAACGGCGTGCAACGGATGCGTGAGCTAAGTGTTCATACCGGCGGCCTGCACCTGCTCCCATGCGTGGTAGCTCGACCGCACGAGCGGTCCGCTCTCCACATGCCGGAAGCCAAGCTCCATGCCGATGTCGTAAAAGCGCCGAAAGTCGTCCGGCGTCACGTAGCGGTCGAGCGGGATGTGCCCGTCCGACGGGCGGAGATACTGGCCCAGGGTGAGGATGTCCACATCCACCGCGCGCAGATCCTTCATGACGGCAACGATTTCTTCGTTCGTCTCGCCCATGCCGAGAATCATCCCGGTCTTGGTGGGAATGCCGGGCGCGATGCGCTTGGCGGTGGTGAAGATGTTCATCACCCGCTCGTAACGTCCCCCCGGCCGGCACTTCTTGTAGAGGCGCGGAACGGTCTCGGTGTTGTGATTGTAGATGTCGGGCTGCGCGTCGAGGACCGCCCGAATTGAGTCTTCCTTGCCCTGAAAATCGGGCACAAGGACTTCCACAGAGGTGGAAGGGCTGCGCAGCTTGATCTGCCGGATGGTCTCGGCAAAAGCCCAGGCGCCGAAATCCGGAAGGTCGTCACGATCTACGGAGGTGAGGACCACGTGCTGAAGCTTCATCGTCGTCGCGGCTTCCGCAACGCGCTCAGGTTCCGACGGATCGAACTTTGGCGGCCGGCCATGCGAAACGGCACAATAGGCACAATTTCGCGTGCAGACGTCGCCAAGGATCATGAAGGTGGCGGTGCCATGCTCCCAACACTCGCCAACGTTGGGACAGTGCGCCTCCTCACAGACCGTATGCAGGTCGAGGTCGCGCATGAGCTGCTTCAAACGGAGATAGTTGGGCCCGCCCGGGGCCTTCACCTTCAGCCACGACGGCTTCCGCTCGGGAAGCACGGTGGTCTGATGGCGACCCATGATCTGGTAGAGACTCTCAGCCATTGCGATTAGCGATCGGTCAATCGGAGCCGAACAGCGGATTATTGCCTTGCTGGAGCGAACAATAGCGAAGTGGTCCAACAGAGGTAAGTGATGATAACCAGTGACGCTGTTTTAATTGGTTAAACTCCTCTTATCGAACCTCGCAACGGAGAAGACCGCCAAGGAGTCCGCCCCATTTTCGCCGGCAAGCACCGCAGCAAGCAGCGCAGCAAGCTGCGCGGCCGCCCACGGCGCCAGGAGGATGCCGTTTCGCGAGAAGCCGCCAGCGTACAGCAGTTCCGGCACGTCCGGATCGCGGCCAAGAATCGGCAACGCGTCGGGGGTGACCGGCCGCAAACCAGCCCAATGCTCAACCACGGTCGCGCTCGACAGGCCCGGAATGGCCCTGGATGCGATATCGAGCAGACTCGACCGCCCCTCCGTGGTCGTGTGATTCGTGAACCCGGTCTCCTCACTCGTGGCGCCAATGAGCAGCGACTCGCCGCGCGGGACCAGATATCCGCCCGCGCCGTACGTCACGTGCCCAATCGGCTGACGGCTCAGGCGGAGCAGTTGACCGCGAACGGGGCTCACTGGCAGGGCGCGTGGGAGCCCACTCACGCTCCCCGTCCACGCGCCTGGCGCGAACAGCATGGCGGCGGCCTCCAGACGAGTCTGAACGGAGGTGACAAGCGCGACCCGACCGTTCCCGAAAGTGACGGAGGCCGCCGTCTCTGCAATCCGCCGGATGCGCGGCTCTCGCTCGACAGCGACATCGAGGGCCCGCATCAGCGCCACGTTGTCGACAGAACCGTCCCCCGGATGAAGCACGGCGCCCGCATGACCCTCGTATGCGGGCTCCAGTCGCAGGAGGGCCGCCGCGTCGAGCACCTGCGCATTCGCCCCGGCCGTACTCGCGAGCCGCGCCAGATGCTCGCCACTCGCCGCGAGTTGGAGGATCCCGTTCCGGTCCAGCGCAACGTCCAGGTCAGCCCGCGCACGCAGCCGATCGAGGAACCCCGGATAGAAGTCCCGCGCCTCGATCGCGACGGCCTTCACCTCGGCCGGGAGCCCTTCCACGGACGGGGCCAACATGCCGGCCGCCGCGCGTGAGGCTGCACCCGGCCGAGCGACATCCAGCAGGGCGACGCCCAGCCCCTGGTCGGCCGCCGCGAGGGCCGTTGACAGCCCGGCGATACCTCCGCCGACGATCAATAAATCTGCCGACAGGCTCATGTTTGCGAGGCGTGCCTTGCGGCGAAGTGGGTCATGAGCGCAATCTCACCCTGCGGCGTTGCTGGTTCCAGAGCCGTCAGCCGGCGCGACCTGAAACCGGAGAGATCGGTCGCGCGTAGGGAAGGTCAGACTCGTACGGGAGAAAGCACCATGTTCCGCACCATTTTCATGATTGGCCTGTTCGCACTCGGCGGACTGTTTCTCCTCAAGCTGATTTTCGGCCTGGGTTTCGGGCTGCTCGGCTGGCTGATCAGTTTTGCCATCAAGGCGGCGATCTGCGGCGCGCTGATCTACCTGGTCATCCGGATTTTCAGCCCGGAAACCGCGCGCCGGCTCCGCGAAAAGTTCTCGGGTAGCAGCTACTGATCGATCACGGGGAGGCGCTTCAGCGCTCCCTGAGCTCTTCAGCCACGGCCCATGCAAGCAGGGGCACCATGATCTCGTGGTGCCCTGTGATCTCGTAGCCTTTTCCGCTCTGTAGAGTGGGGCGCTGCACCACGTTGACGCGCGGGCGGTAGTGGCGCTGCATGTCGAGGTCAACGGTGGTGAAGTTCTGCGGCTTGCCGTCCCCCAGGTTGCGCGCAATGGTCAGTGCCTTCAGGAACACCTCAGGCATGATCACGGCGCTGCCGAGGTTGAGCACCACGCCACCATCATCGATGGTTGCAAGGGAGTGCGCGAGACGCCGAAAATCACGATGACTCGTATCGCCAATGGCGGCGCCGTCGGCAGCCGGATGTTGATGGATGATCTCCGCGCCGAGCGCGGCATGCACCGTCAACGGCACGCCGAGCCTCCGAGCGCCGAGTAGCAGCGACAGTTCGGGGTTAGCCAGCGCTGGTGCATCGTCCAGCGCCACGCCAAGAGCCTCGCCCATACCCTGCTGCTGTTGCACGCCGCGGGCGAAGGCGGCGTTCATCTCCCTGCCTGTCTCGTCGGCCATGCCGAAGGTGCCGTGCTCGAGACCGGCGGCCACGTCCTCGGACGTAGCACCGAAGCGCGCGACCTCGAAGTCGTGGATGGCCGCGGAACCGTTCATGGCAACATGCGTGACGATACGCCGCCGCATGAGATCGATGAGAATGGGCGCGAGCCCGGTCTTCACGATGTGCCCGCCGAGCATTGCCACCACGCCGCGCTTGCGCCGCGCCGCAGACGCGATGGCCAGGACGACGGCGCGAAAATCCCGGGCAACCAGTACGTCGGGAAGGGCCTGGAGGAAGGCGCCGAAGGAATGGTCTCCGGCGGGAGGATGCGCGAAATCTCGCGCACTCACTTTGTTCGGCCGAACGGCCACCGGCACCGTGCGTACGCGCGAGAGATCAGCCTCGCCGTAAACAGCGGGTTTCGGTGCTACGGCTTGGGGGTCGTCGACCCCGCCTGCGCTGGGCGGTACGATGTGAGGTACAGGTTGATGGACCCGAACGAGAGACCGGACTTCATCTGGAGCATGATGCGGTTCTGGTCATCCGAAAGCCAGACCTCCGCGCGACCGTTCTCACTGAAGATGCCCGGCGTCTTGATGATGGGCTGCACGACGATCGCGTCGAACTCACCCGCCGGGACCTTGATGCGCTCCTTGCGCACGACCTTGATGGTGACCGGGTTGCGATCCGGCTTGAAGTAGCGGTCGAACGAGTAGGTCTGTCCAACCACGAGTGGCAACGTGCGAATGAAGTAGAGAAACGCGCCATCGTCGAGCGGGTTCTTCACACTTGGAACGGCGGTGCTATCACGATCCTCCGTGTAGACGCCGCGATCCGGGAACAAGTTGTAGATACGTTCCACGTCGCGGCGTCCTTCGTTCTGGTCCTTTCGGAAGCGCAGGGAATTGCCTGTGGTCCGATCGATCCAGCTCTCGAAGGTGTCGTCGACGTTGTAGACGAATCGTACGCCGCCATGCACCTGGAACACGGTGTGCCAGGTCTCGTGTCCGCGTACGTCCTGAATGCCCGCGACCTCCATAGACCCCGATCCCACATGGAGCTTGCCGAAGCGCACATCGTATTCGAGGCGCTCGCCCACACCATAGGGAACGTGAAGCAGCTCGCCAGTCGTGCTCTGCGCGCGCGCAGGCGTCACGAGTCCAACGACGAGTGCGATCGCAATGCCGGCAACGCGATGAAGCGTTCGCCTCATGCGCGGCCGGCGCGGACGCTCCGACCGCGGGCACTGCGAGCGAAACGGAAGAGACGCATCGCATCGCTCCACGCGCGTACCCGCGTTTCGCGCTCGCGCACGTCATAGCGAGGCGCGAGCTCCACCGTTTCTATGCGGCGGGCATGCGGGCCGGCCCGCAACAGCAGGTCAACGTTGGCGCTCCACCCGTCGCCGGTGAGCAACGCCTCTGCACCGCGCTCCTTGATGAGATCGCGTACCACGGAAACACGGATGAGGCGCAGCGAACCAAAGGGATCACGCACACCGGCCACGGACACAAATGGGCGCACAACCCACGGGGCGACGCGACGCAGGGTGCGGACGGGCTGCGGCACGGTCAAGGCGTCGGCCGGGCGTTCGGCCACGACGACATCCGCACCGCCATCGAACCGCTTGATCAGCTCGGGAAGCCCTTCGGGCTGATCGGTAAAGTCGGCCTGCAAGAGGACAATGGCATCTCGCCGAGGATACCGTGTACGTCGAGACGCCTCGCGGCACAGGGCGTCCACCGCTGCCGCATATCCCACCTTCGCGCCGCCCAGCACCGTCAGGGGCATCACCTTGTGATAGGGCTCGAGCGTCGCCGCAGTCGCGTCAGAACTGCCATCGTCGTAGACGATGACTTCGTACTCACGCGGCTGCTCCTGGAACACCTTTCGCAGGCGCCACAGCAGCAGTCCAATGGTGGGAGCTTCGTTGAAGGCGGGAATGCAGAAGTACAGCACTGGTCCTCGTGAACGCGGAAGGGTGTCGTGGTAGAAAGTTAGGCGGGTCTCAGGGACCCTCGCCACCCTTCGGCAATGTTCGCGGGTTGCTGAATGATACTCCGCAGGCGTCGTCGCGTTCGGTACTGGCCCGCTTGCCGGGGATTCGCTCGACGGCTAGCCTCCGCGAGCACTACGCTTTCAACGCCGAAAGCTATCCCGTGCCCTCCTTCGGAGTTCCATGAATCGTCCCCGTGCCCTGTGGCTCCTGATGGCTACGGCCGCGTGCGCGGGCGCGCCACAACCCGCTCCCGTCGCTGCTGTCGTAACGCCGACGGGCGAAATCAGTGCAGAAGAGCTGCGTCGCGATCTCTCGGCGTTCGCGGATGACTCCATGCGTGGGCGAGAAACGGGCACCGAGGACGCGAACCGGGCGGCCCGGTTCATCGCCAGACGCGTAGAGCGACTGGGATTGGAGCCGGCAGGAGACAGCCTCTTTCTCCAGCGCGTGCCGCTTCAGCGCGAGTCATTCGGCGCCGAGACGAGGATCACCGTGCAGGAGGGAGGCCGGACCATTCCCCTGGCGCTCGGCACCGACGTGATGCCCCTGGTCAACCTCGGCGCCGGCGTTCCACCCGCACGACGCAGCGCGGACGGCGAGATGGTGTTCGCCGGATACGGCGTCGCCACGACCAAACCGAAGCGGGATGACCTCGCGGGGCTGGAGCTGGAAGGGAAAATCGTCGTGGTTGTGAACGGCGCGCCGGCCGGCACGGACAGCGCCACACGAACGGCCATGGAAGGACAGTCCGCCGTGAGCGAACGGCTGGCGCGCATCCTCCCGCAGCGTCCCGCCGCGGTGATCATCCTGTTCACCGGCTCGGGATCCGCACTCTACGAACAACTCGCTCTCGAGTTGCGGCGCACGGTGACGACGCGCTCCGCCGCCAACGAGACGCCGGATGCGCAACGGCCCATTCCGATGATCCTGCTCGGCGTTGCAAGAGCGGGATCGCCACTGCTGCCAACCGGCTGGCCGCAGGATGATCGGGCGCAGGCGCTGGCCCGCAGGCATTTCGCCGCGCGGGTGGTGCAGGAACGGTCCATGTTCACGGCGTACAACGTCGCGGCCGTGGTGCGGGGAAGTGATCCGGCCTTGAGCCGTACGTTCGTGGCGTTTGGCGCACACTACGATCACATCGGCATTGTGCCGCCAGTGGACGGCGATTCGATCGCGAACGGGGCGGACGACGATGGCTCGGGAAGTGTGGCGCTGCTCGCCATCGCGCGAAGCGTTCAGCAAATGCCCGTGAGGCCGAAGCGATCCACACTGTTCGTGTGGCACGTTGGGGAGGAGAAAGGACTGCTCGGCTCGAGTTGGTTTGTGGATCATTCAACCGTGCCCATCGATTCCATCGTGGCGCAACTGAACGCCGACATGATTGGCCGCAACGATCCGTCGCTCCTCTATGTGGTCGGCCCACGGGCCGCCCCGAATGACCTGAGCAAGCGGCTTGGCGCAATCGTGGACAGCGTCAATGCCACAGAACAACCGCCGTTCCTGATCAACCGCGAGTGGGATTCGCTCACGCATCCCGAGCACATCTACGAACGCAGTGATCATTTCAACTACGCGCGCAAGGGCATTCCCATTGTCTTCTTTACCACGGGCGTGCATCCCGAATATCACAAGCCAGGCGACGAGGTAAAGAAGATCGAGTTCGACAAGTTGGGACGGGTTACCCGCCTGATGCGCGACGTGGGGCTGGCGGTGGCTAACGGAACGAAGCGACCCACCCGCTGAGTCGCCGCAGCAGCACCCCCCAAAGCGGGGGTGCCACCACAATTCCGGACACGAGGATCGTCCGTCAGTCGAGTATGGCCGAGTGGCTGCCGACACTCAACGACAATGGACGGGTAGAACCCTGTGACTGGAGGTGGCACGTGATATTGGCCGACACACGACATCATCTCACGCGCGACGATGCGGCACTCGCATCGCGACTCATCGCTCGCGATTCCGGCGAGCTTGCCACCGTCGAACGAGAACTCGGCGATCACGGCATCGATACGGTGCTGGACGATCCGCGCCTTCCGGCCGCGCTGCTCCGGGCCAGCCAGGGTGGGTGCGCCTCGTTGCGACTGTTCGCCTACGTCATGGTGCGCCACGCGCTACGCCGCGTTGGTGAAGAAGACCGGACGCTCGCGGACTACGCAGCGTCAGTGTTTCTCCACTTTGGCGAACGAGAGCGCGCAACGCGCGTGGCTCCCTCCGACGATCAGGTGTATGGCACCCTCGCGGACCTTGCAGGTGACGTGGACGATCCTGACGGTCGCCGGAGCTTTCTCGTTCGTGCCCACCTTGGGAACTACGCGCTCTGGTTGAGCGGGCTGTTCCCTGACTACATCGAGCGCCGCCGGTGGCGTCGCGGCGGCCCCGATCTCGATTACTACGAAGAGATGGGTACGCGGGGCTTCCGACTGGCCGCCGACCATCGCCTGGCCGCGGACAACGGCTTGGCAACGCTGTACGCCACGGCCGCTGAACGATTCGGGCTGTTGCGCGCGGCGCTCAATGACGTGAGCGACGCTCTACTCTTCCCCCAGAACTATTCCCCTGAACGGCTGATGCGTCAGGTGACGAGCGAAGCGCGCTGGCGTCGCCTGAACTGACGGTTGTCCGATTGAGTTCGGCAGCGAACGTAGAGAAGAGCGCGCGATCCCACGTCTCGGGTGTATGAATGAGTTCTTCCGGATGCCACTGCACGCCAACCATCCACCAGCGGTCATCGGTCCATTCCACGCCTTCAATGACACCATCCGGAGCGCGCGCAACAACTTCGAGTCCATCGGCAAGGCGGCCCACCGACTGATGGTGAAAGGAGTTCACCCTCATCTGTTCCGTACCAGCGGCGGCGGCGAGCTTCGAACCGGCCGAGATGCCTATGTCATGGACGCGCGCGCTACGCGCCCACTCGCCGTCGTGCTCGAGGGCATTGGGGCACTCGGTCGGGATGTCCTGGATGAGCGTGCCACCGAGCGCCACATTCACGACCTGAATGCCGCGACAAATGGCCAGGATCGGCATCCGTCGCGCCTGAGCTGCCAGCACGAGTGCCAGTTCCAGGGCGTCGCGCTCCAGGTGGATGTCTCCCAGCCGTGGGTGCGGGAACGCGTCATAGCGGCGCGGATCCACGTCTTCGCCACCGGTGAGCAGGAGTCCGTCCATTCCGTCCAGCAGGGAATCGGCCTTTGACGCGGCGATCACCGGAAGGATGTACGGCCTCAGTCCTGCTTGTACCATGGCATCGGTGTACGACGCGTTGGCGCGAACGCGCAACACGCCGCGGATGATTTCCGTAGTGGCGGTGACGGCGACGGCGGAGAGCAGTGTCACGTGGGTTGCAGGTAGTTGCTTTGGCTGGAACGAGACCTATATCCTAAGCCTTGGCGCCTCCTCTCTCCAGCGCCCCGGGTACCGACCTCTACGATTTCCCGACGGATTCCCGATGTTCGACTCGTTTCGCCAATCGTTGAATGACCTGATGGACCGTGCCACGCCCCCAGAGGAGCGGCGCGCGGGCCTTTCGCGCATGAAGGAAACGCTGGTGATGGCGCGCATGGGGCTGGATGATCTCCGGAAGGGCGTGGCAACCACCAAGCAGCGGCTGGACGTGGAAGTGCGCGAACTGGAGACGATGCGCCGGCGGAAAGGCTTCGCCGAGGGTATCAACGACGCCGAAACCATCGCACTCGCAGCGAAATACGAGACGCACCATGAGGAGCGCGCCGAGGTACTCCGTCGCAAGCTCGAAGCGCAGGAGGCCGAGCTGGCAATTGGGGAACGCGATGTTGACGAAATGAACGCGGAGTTCAAGAACGCGATGCTCGGCGGCGGCTCACCCAGCACCCTCGGGGCCGACACCGCCGCTGCACGCGCCGAAGCCGATGCCGTGCTCGACAACGGCGCCAACGTCGCGGATGAGATCGACGCCATGAGCCGCGCGGGCGCCCGGTCGGCCCGCGAAGCAGAGGCGGAGCGCCAGTTGGCTGAATTGAAGCGTCGCATGGGGAAGTAGGCGGCGTGCTGAAGCATCTGCTGCCACGGGCGCTGTCGCTCGCGACGCTCCCGTTCGCGTCCGCTGTCGCCCAACGTCCAGAAGCGCCAGCCAGGCCTCCGTTCGCCCCGTCGGGGCGCCCGACCGTAGCGTGCAGCGGCCAGCGCGTCGACGATATCGTGATCTTCTCGGAGGCACCGTCTGTCGCGAACCTGAAGCGGGTTCCGGTGCTCGCCCAGATTGCGCGCACGGTGCACACGACCACGCGTCCGGAAGTCATTCGACGCTTCCTCCTCCTCGAGACGGGCGAAGCGTGTTCGGAGATTCGTCGCGCGGAGTCGGAGCGCATCCTGCGCGCGCAGCAGTTCATTACCGACGCAGATGTCTTCGTCATCGCCAACGATCGCGGCGGTGTGGACCTCGAAGTACGAACCAGCGACGAAGCGTCCATCGTGATTGGCGGAAGCTTTCGCGCGCGCGCGCCGAACCTGTCGTATCTGCTGTTCGGGAACGCGAACGTGGGCGGTGAAGGGGTCTTTCTCTCGGGCTCCTGGCGTGACGGGGACGGCTTTCGCGACGCCTTTGCCGGTCGTCTCACGGACCATCAATTTCTCGGCAAGCCGTGGGAATTGAACATCGAAGGCGAACGCGCCTCGCTGGGCGGATCATGGCGTGCCGACTGGAAGGAACCATTCCTCACCGATCTCCAGCGTGTGGCATGGCGCGTTCGCGGCGGCCTGATGAAGGGCTACAACGAGATCCGCCTTCCGAACGGTGACGTGCCGACCATCGCGCTCGAGCGATCGTTCTTCGACATCGGGGGAATCGTGCGTGTCGGCGTGCCTGGGCGACTGAGCCTGTTCGGCGCCTCGTTGTCCGGAGACGACGAGAAGCCCGGCAACCGCCTGATCGTGCCCGAAGGCGGCGTCTTCAGGGACGTGGGGCCCTCGCCACTCGTGTACACCCCGCACCACATCGCACGGGCCAACGTCCTCTGGGGTGTTCGCGACATCTCGTTCGTTCGCATGGAAGGGCTGGACGCACTCACCGCCGCGCAGGACGTGCCGCTGGGCTTCCAGCTCGGCACACAGTTCGGGCGCAGCCTCACGCTACTCGGCTCGCAGGAAGATGACATTTTCATGGCGGGCGACTTGTACATCGGCGTGGCGTCCGGCATCGCGACGCTGCGTGTGCAGGCGCAGGGCGAGGGGCGTCGCGGGAACGGCGCGTCGGAGTGGGATGGAGTCCTCACGACTGGACGCATCACGCACTACCTCAAGTTTTCGCCGCGGCACATGAACCAGGCCATCGTGGAATGGAGCGGCGGCTTTCGCCAGCGCACGCCGTTTCAGCTACTCTTCGGCGTACCCGAAGGTGGTGTGCGAGGATTCGAGAACTCAGGGCTTGGCGGCGGCCGCCGCGTCGTTGGGCGCATGGAAGAACGCTTCAACCTCGGCAGGGCATTCACGGCGGCAGACGCGGGCCTGGCATTCTTTGCCGACGTGGGGCGCCAATGGGCCGGCGACGTCCCGTTCGGCATCTCGACAGGATACAAGTCGTCCGTTGGGGTCAGTCTCATGGCGGCCGTGCCACCGCGCTCCGCCCGCATGTGGCGTGCTGACCTCGCGTTCCCGATCAGCCACGGAGCGAATTCGCGGTGGACCATCAGGCTCACCAACGTGGACCGTACGCAGTTCGTGTTCAGGGAAGCTCGCGACGTGGACGAAGGTCGCGAGCTGACGGTGCCCTCGTCCATCTTCGCGTGGCCGTAACGGGTCGCTAACTCAAGAAGAATCCGGACCTGAATTTGAAACGGCCGATCCCGCCACGTGCAGTATCCGGCCGTTTCCGTTCATATCCGGCTGTTTCTCAGACGACGCTCAGGTTGTGTCGCCGTTCAGGTTGTTTCGCGGTTCAGGTTGT
>JBDUCM010000283.1:0-4637 GCA_040003455.1 bacterium | reverse complement strand
AGTTGCCACCCGACGCGAAGAAGTGATCGAGCGTGACGAACTGCTCCGACAGCGCGTGCGTATTCGGTGTCACATCGCGCCCGTAGATCACGAGCGACGAATCCCCATTGCCGCGCCCGAGGTCGCCCAGCACCTGATCGTACGTGCGGTTCTCCTTCACGATGAACACCACGTGATCGATGGGCGACGGCTCGCCGGGACGTTCGGGCACCGCGCGAGCAATGACCCCAGCTCGCGGCGCCGCATTGGCCATCGACGCAGGGGCCTGTGCGCCCTTCGCCAGCGTCAACTTGTTGTTGGCCGCCACCGCCGTGGTGTACGCCGCGAGTTCTGCACTCGTGGGCATGCGCACGACATTCACGCTGCCACGCACGTTGAGCACGAACTTGCCACGCTTCCCGGTGCTCGTTCCTTCGCCGGACCCTGCGCCCAGCAACGCCCCTACCGCCAGGGTGCCACCGTCAGCACTCACGTCCAGACTCGCGGGATACCAGCCGGTGGGAATGAGGCCCTGAAAGCCGCCACCGCTGCTGTACACGGCCACCGCATTCACGCCGCCAAGCGCCACGTAGAGCGTGGCGCCATCGGGCGAGAGGGCCAGTGCGGTAGGCGCGAGCCCCTGTAGCCGTTCACGAAACGGCGCCACCGTGATCGTGCGCGCCAGTTGATTGGTCTTCGTGTCGATCACACTCACGGCGTCGTTCACGCCATCGGCCACATAGAGCCTTGCGTGCGCTTCATCCCACGCCATCGCACCCGGATGCCGCCCCACGGAGATGTTCGTCGTCACGCGGCCGGCCACGAGGTCAATGCGGCTCACGCTGCCATTCAGCGCGACACCCCGCTTGTCGATGCGAATGAGTTCCGCGCGCGCGGCACAACACTGCGTCGCTGCCAACTCGCCGGCCTTCGGCTTGGCGCCACCGAAGTTGGCAACGTACGCCACTGTCCCGTCGGCGTTGATAGCGGATGCCACCGGCAACACGCCGAGTGGAATTTGGCTGAGCACTGTGCCGCGGTCGGCGTCGATCACCGCCACCCGGTCGCTGGCCGGCAGCGGAAGAATCGCTCGACGAACCTGCGATTTCTTCAACGGATCCGACGCGCTCGCTCGTCGCGCGACCGACGGCGACCCCGCCATGTAATCGGCGAGCGCGTCAGTGACGAACACCGGTCGTACCGCCGCGTTCGCGGTAGCGGCACCGCCTCCCTCCGCGAACGCCGACAACCGTGTTACCGCGTCCTTGTCCACCTTCGCCGTGCCGGGAATGGTCGGTGCCGGCGCCCCCGCAGGCGTCTTCCCCACCGATGCAATGAGGAGGCGTCCAGCGGCGACATCCATCACCACGCCGTTCACCCCCGGCGTGCCTTCAAACGCGAGGCTGGAGATGAGCGTGTTGCTCTTGTGGTTCAGGCGATGCGCCATGCCCGGAACGGCCACCCACAGCTCATTGGCCTTCGATCCGAAGCGCACCCCGGCTACGCGGCCCTTGAAGACACTCTGCACCCCGGCGGGAGTCACCCGTTGCCCCGTGGCGATCACGGCACGCGGCGTGGTGTCCTGTGCCTGCTGTACCGTCACGAGCAGGGCAAGCGCGAGCATCATGGCCAACACTCCGTTCAGGTCTGCCGGTTCGAGGAGCATTCATTCGAATGCTCTCGCCGCAGTGATCGGAGAATGATGATGCAATGTCCTTTCGCGGGCGAGCCCGTTCAGCGTTCGTCGACGCTGCGGCGTGTCACGCCTTCGTCACAGCGCTGGTGAGGCCATCTTCGCTTCGCTGGACGCAGTCGCGATGCTTCGAGACTTCGACACCAACCGCAGCGCGCGAACCGATTCCAGCATGACGGAGTCGCTGTCCTTCATTCGCTCCGCACACGCGCGCGCCTTCATCAGGCGCGCGTTGAGGCGCGTGCAGTCCGGCGTCGTCTGGGATGCCTGAAACCGCTCAATGAGGGCGACCTCGTCGCGAAAGCGCTTCTGCGTCCTGTAGAGCGAGGCAAGCCGTCCGCACACCCAATCCGGTATGACAGGAGATTCCTCGAGGCACCGCTCAAGGAGTTGCTCCATCAGCTCAACCGCGCCGGTCACGTCCTTGGACCGCGAGCGGGAGTCCACCTCTTCAAGCGTCTGGACAAACTCGTCGTCCACCAATGCCTCGATATTTCGATACATGCGCACAAGTCCGTCCGTCGTGTAAGTCATCCCCACGCGCCACCCCTGCTTGCTGGGCTCGCCGATCGGTGCTTACCCCTAGGCAACCTCCGTGCCTCTGTGACAGCGTCCGTCATCCGTCATTCGTCGTCCGTCGCGTGTGTTCCTACCCGTCTTCCGTTTCCTGTGAACCGTGACCGTCATCCGTGACCGTGATCAGTGATCCGCAGCTTTTGCGAGCGAGGAAGGTGCTGGGAAGCCGCAACGGATAACGGACAACGGATGACGGACAACGGATACGGAAAACGGGTAGGAAAACACGCGACGGACAACGAATGACGGATGACGGATCAGTTCGCCTATATCTCCCAATTCGACAACAGCACCCCCCTCTCCGGCCTCACCTCGTTGTACCCCTCGTACGACATCCGCAGGTCCGTCCACCGCACCCGCGCCCGCATCGCCATGAGCCGGCGGTAGATCCCGCCATACTCGCCCTGCACCCTGAACGCCACGCGCCGCGTTCCCGACCGTCGCGCGAAATCACAGAGCGATTGCACCATGGCGTCGAACGAACCTTCATCCGCCATCACGCACTTGAGCACGCGCAGCTCTTCCCGCGCACGACCCTCCACGAGCGGCGCGGTGTGACACAGCGCAAACCCCACGAGCGCACCCTTGTCCCGCAACAAGAGCGTGTCGCCAAGGGACAGCGAATCGGTCAGCTCGATCTCCCGGGTGAAGTCGTAGCCCGGCGCGACGCTGCTCACGAGCGCGCGGATTGCCAACATCTCATCATCCCGGTCGCGCGCGCCCAGGCGCCCCAGCAACTCGGCCGGTCGTTCGGCGTTCTGCGCGTCCACCGTGAGGGTGATGGTCAGCTTGCCGGGATTGAAGCCCAGCCGCGAGTAGAAGCCGATGTTGTCCATCGTGCGCGGCATGGTCTCCAGGCCAATGATCGTGGCACCCTTGGCCTTCAGCCACGCCACACCGCGCTCCACCACCTCCTTCCCTGTACCGCCTCCCTGATACTCCGTGCGAACGGCAAGTGGCCCCATCCACCCTTCAATTCCGGACTGGTGCACCATGTTGAACGCCGCGATGTCACCCCGCCCGTCGCGCCACATCATCGCACCGCCATCCGCATCCTGAATGGCATAACGCCACACCTGCGGATTGAGGTTCGGTACGCGCACGCCAACCATCCCGTCGCGACGATACCGCTCGGAGAACGCATCGCTGAACACCACGTTCAGCGCGGTGATCTCCTCGGTGCGCACACGGAATGGTCCCTCGATCTGCGGCTGCGGCCGCCAACTGCGCGATGTCGCCATCAGGCATCCACCTCGGCAACGGCCAGGAGCGGCGAGTCGTCGAAACTCGATGGCTCCAACTGCGTGACCACGGACTGGCCCGTTTCCTCATCGTATCGCACTGCAATCACCCGGTCGAGGCCTTCGCGCACTTGCTCCACGTGCGTGATGAGAATCACCTGCTCGAACCGATCCTGAAGCCCGCGCAGCAGCGCCACGACGTTGCCGCGACGCGCCTCGTCCAGCGATCCGAACACCTCATCGAGAATCAGCAGCGAGAAGCTCTGGCCAGCACGTTCAGCAATCATCTGCGAGATGGCCAGGCGCAGGCACAGGTTCGCGATGTCTTCCTCGCCGCCCGAGATGACGGGCTTCGGGATGCCATCCTCGATGACCGTGAGATTGTATCCCTCGTCGAGCTCCAGTTCGTCGTAGCGTGCGTCGGTAAGCTCGGTGAGAAATGCGCTGGCAAGCTCGCTCATCTCCGGCCGCAGTTGCCCATTGAGATCCGTGCGCAAATCGGTAAACGCACGATCCAGCTCGTCATGGAGCCGGCGCTGCTTGTCGAGGGTGTCGAGCTGCGTGCGCACGCGCCGCAGTTCCTGCAATGATTGCTCCGCCCGCGTCACCGCTGCCTGCGCGCCGGACACATCGCCCGCAGCCGCCACCGCATCGAGCTCGGCAGACCGCAACTCGGCGGCAGCGGCGTCATGTTGCTGGCGCACGTCGGCGTAGCTCTGCTCGGAGAACGACAGCACATCGCGCCGCGCCGTCAGCACCGCCACACGGTTCTGCGCACTGGACAGACCTGCCGCGGCGCGATCGCGCTCGGACTCCAGGACGGGCCGGCGTTCGATCTGCGTGGCCAGTCGCGTTGCCCGTGCATCGAGCGGACGCAGACGGTCCAGCTCCTTCCGCGCGGCCGCATGTCGCGTCGCATCGTAGTGACCGGAGATCGCCTGCCGATCGGCGCGTACCTGCGTGAGCCGTTGCTCCCGCGCATGAAGGTCCCGCGTCAGCCCCGTGAGTTCCTGTACCGCCAACTGCACCTTCGCCAGCCGGCGCACCAGCTTGTCCACATCGTCGAATGTGGTCCGGCGACGCTCGTCCAGCTCCCGCACTTCGACGGGCATGTCCTCCAGTTGCTCGATGCGCGAGGTGAAGTACTT